>CANLDE010000086.1 GCA_947489235.1 Micrococcales bacterium | reverse complement strand
TATCGAACCAGACTTCTCTTTGGTGAAATACAAGAAGCTATCAACCGGTGGTTCAATGCAGATTGTTAACCAGACAATCCCATTCGCATTGCACAGACTTGGTTACTCACAAGAGACCATCGAAGCAATCATCGACCACATCAGCACCAACGGACACGTTGTTGACGCACCTGGCCTAAAGTCAGAGCACTACTCGATCTTCGACACAGCTGTTGGTGTTCGTGCGATTGACCCAATGGGGCACGTGAGAATGATGGCTGCAGTTCAGCCATTCCTATCAGGTGCGATCTCAAAGACTGTAAACATGCCAGAGACTGCAACCATCGAAGAAGTCAAGGAAATTTATTTCCAGGGCTGGAAGATGGGCCTAAAGGCTCTAGCGATTTACCGCGACAACTGTAAGGTTGGTCAGCCACTTAGCGATGCTAAGGCAAAGGTTGAAGAGAAGGCAGCTCCAGCAGCTGAAAGCTCTTCACCGCTGTCTCACCCAGTTCGCAAGCGTCTACCTAAGTCACGTCCATCTTCAACCACCTCATTCACTGTTGGTGGAGCAGAAGGTTACATGACTGCAGGAACATACCCAGATGGTGTTCTAGGTGAAGTATTCCTAAAGCTAGGTAAGCAGGGTTCAACTCTTGCCGGTGTTATGGATGCATTCTCAATCGCAGTTTCAATTGGTCTCCAGTACGGTGTGCCACTAGAGACTTATGTACAGAAGTTCACCAACGTTTCATTCGAACCAGCTGGTTTGACTGATGACAAGGACATCCGTATGGCTAAGTCATTGATGGACTACATCTTCCGTCGTCTAGCAATTGACTACCTGCCAACTGAGACTCGTCAGGCACTAGGTATCAACACTGCATCAGAGCGATCAGCTTCTCTTGATGCAGCTGGTACTTACCCAGCAATTGCTGAGTTGCCTACCGATGCAGCAGTTGTTGCAGCTCCAGTAGTAATCGAACTGAAGGTTGAAGAAGTGAAGTCAGAGCCTGCTCGTCAGGTTCACTCTTCAGCAGAATTGTTCGACATGCTGCAGGGAACCGAATCTGATGCTCCATTGTGCTTCAGCTGCGGAATCAAGATGAGACCTTCTGGTTCATGCCACGTCTGCGAAGGCTGTGGATCAACTAGCGGTTGCAGCTAAATCCAACTTGAGAATGGGTCGACTTCTAATTGGAAGTCGACCCATTTTTATTTACAAAATTTTTCAAATGATGACGGTAGCCTAGGACAATGATTTACCCAATACTCTTTCGCTTGGTGCTTTCCAAGATTGATCCTGAGCGAGCTCACCATTTAGGAATGTTTGCTATCCGGGCAGCATCAGCACTTCGTCTGACAAAACTTTTGCCAAAGAAGAAAACCAAAGCTGTTCAGATTATGGGTCTACATTTTGATTCACCTTTTGGATTAGCCGCCGGTTTTGATAAGAATGCAATTGCAATAAGAGCTTTAGGGGAGTTGGGTTTTTCCCACGTTGAAGTCGGCACAGTTACGGCTTTGCCACAATCAGGTAATGACGCTCCAAGACTTTTTCGTTTGAAAAAAGATCGCGCACTAATCAACCGAATGGGATTCAACAACGACGGTGCAGAAGTAATTGCGCAACGTCTCAAAAACCTCAGAGAATCTGGACAAGACTTACCAGTTATTGGTGTGAACATAGGCAAGAGTCGAGTTGTAGAGGTGGCAGATGCGCTTCAAGATTATGAATCCAGTGCAAGGCTTTTATCACCTTACGCTGACTACATAGCCGTCAATGTATCTTCACCAAATACACCAGGGCTTAGATCACTTCAAGACGTAACATCGCTTAGACCTATTCTCAAGGCGGTTATCGCACAGTCTTCTGGTAAGCCAGTACTGGTTAAGATTGCTCCAGATTTAGCTGATGAAGCGATTATTGAAGTTGCTGATTTAGCTAAAGAACTCAAGCTAGCTGGAGTGATTGGCACAAACACAACAATCTCAAGAGATAAGTTGCTCACTTCTGATTCAGAAGTTGCCGCCATGGGTGAAGGTGGCTTATCCGGTGCACCACTTGAGAAGAGATCTTTTGAAGTTCTAAAGTTACTTCGTCAGAATCTAGATTCTAAGCAGGTAGTTATCTCGGTCGGGGGAGTAGAGACCAATGCTCAACTAGAGCAGCGCCTCAAGGCAGGAGCCGACCTAGTGCAGGGTTACACCGGTTTTGTTTACTTCGGTCCGCTTTGGGCTAGAGCAATAAACAGGTCTTAGACAACTCTTGTCTCTGGTGCTTTAGTTTCACGAGGGTCTGTTACCGCAATTGGTGCTAGCAGCTCAGTTACCTTGTTCATGATCTCGGTTGGAATCTCTACACCAACTGCACCAAGGTTGCTTGTGATTTGTTCAGGAGTAGTAGCTCCAACAATCGCACTTGCAACGTTCTTGTTTTGTAGCACCCAAGCAAGTGAGAACTGAGCCATGGTTAGACCAAGTTCCTCTGCTAATGGCTTCAATTGTTGGACTCTGGTCAGCACATCATCGGTAAGTAGTTTCTGAATGAAACTGTTTACCTTTTCATTTGAAGCTCTTGATCCTTCTGGAACAGGTTGACCTGGAAGATATTTACCAGTGAGCACACCCTGAGCCATTGGTGACCAAACAATCTGACTAACACCAAGTTCTTCACAGGTAGGCACAACTTCAGCTTCAATAACTCTCCATAGCATTGAGTACTGAGGTTGGCTTGAGATTAGCTGGAAGCCCATTTCTTTGGCTAGCTTGTGACCGGAGCGGATCTGTTCTGCGTTCCATTCGGAAACACCAATGTATAGAGCTTTACCTTGACGAACGATGTCGGCAAAAGCCTGCATGGTTTCTTCAAGTGGAGTCTCAACATCGAATCTGTGAGCCTGGTAAAGATCGACGTATTCCATCTGTAGTCGCTTGAGAGAGCCATTGATTGACTCCATGATGTGTTTGCGGGAGAGGCCTGTGTCGTTCGGCATGCGCTCTGCAACAGGCCAGTAAACCTTTGTGAAGACTTCGAGTCCTTCTCTACGATGACCCTTAAGGGCATCACCAAGAACTACTTCAGCTGCTTGGTTAGCGTAGACATCGGCTGTGTCGAAAGAAGTGATTCCACCTTCAAGAGCAGC
>CANLDE010000085.1 GCA_947489235.1 Micrococcales bacterium | reverse complement strand
TGAGTCTCTAGCGGGTCACTGTAAGAACATTGACGTGGTTATTACCAAAGAGGGCTGGATCAAGGTAGCTGACGATGGTCGCGGTATCCCAGTAGATATGCACCCAGTTGAGAAAAAGCCTGCCGTTGAGGTGGTTTTGACCGTGCTCCACGCTGGTGGAAAGTTCGGTGGCGGTGGCTATGCAGTTTCCGGTGGTCTCCACGGTGTTGGTGCTTCTGTTGTTAACGCTCTTTCAACTCAGCTAAACGTAATTGTTGCTCGAGACGGTTTTATGTGGACCCAGTCATACCTAGCCGGTGTTCCAACAGCTCCACTAGCAAAAGGCAAAGCAGCTGATTTCACTGGAACAGTAATCGAGTTCCTCCCGAGCCCAGAAATCTTCGAAACAGTTGATTTTGACTATGAGACTTTGCGATCAAGATTCCAGCAGATGGCTTTCTTGAACAAGGGTCTAAGCATTTCAATCTATGACGAAAGAAATGAACGCAGCGACAAATTCCTATACGAACGAGGCCTCCAAGACTACGTTCAGTATTTGAACTCTGCTAAAAAGATTGAACTAGTTCACAACGACATCATTTCTTTTGAATCTGAAACTAAAGAGAAGTCGATGTCACTTGAAGTGGCAATGCAGTGGACTAACGGATACAACGAGTCAGTGCACACTTATGCGAACACCATCAACACTCACGAAGGTGGAACTCACGAAGAAGGTTTCCGAACAGCTCTTACTTCACTGCTGAACAAATATTCACGTGAGAAGGGTCTTCTGAAAGAGAAGGACGAAAACCTAACTGGTGATGACGTTCGTGAAGGACTAACAGCTGTTATCTCAATTAAGTTGAGTGAACCTCAGTTCGAAGGCCAGACAAAAACAAAACTAGGTAACACCGAAGCTAAAGCTTTTGTGCAGAAGGTAACCAACGAAATGCTCTCTGACTGGTTTGGTAGAAACCCAACCAGCGCAAAAGATATTTGTCGCAAAGCAATTCAAGCTTCTGCTGCCAGACTTGCTGCGCGTAAGGCTAGAGAAGCTACACGTCGCAAGGGACTCCTGGAATCAACCGGTATGCCTGGAAAACTTCGTGACTGTTCAAGTAGAGATCCAAGACTGAGTGAAATTTATATCGTTGAGGGTGACTCTGCGGGTGGTTCTGCGATGCGCGGACGTGATCCAGAAACTCAGGCGATCTTGCCACTTCGTGGAAAAGTTTTGAACGTTGAAAAAGCACGCCTTGATAAGGCAATGGCTAACAGTGAAGTTCAAGCTCTTATCACTGCATTTGGAACTAGCTATGGTGAAGAGTTTGATATCACCAAGATCAGATATCACAAGTGTGTATTGATGGCTGATGCGGATGTTGATGGTCAGCACATTAGAACTCTTTTGCTAACTCTTTTATTTAGATACATGAAACCTCTGATTGAGTATGGATATGTTTATTTAGCTCAACCACCGTTGTATCGAATCAAGTGGTCTAACGCTGAACACGAATATGTTTACAGTGATCAAGAGCGCGATGACAAATTGGCCTCTGGTCAAGCAGCTGGAAAGAAGATCCCTAAAGAGAATTCAATTCAGCGTTACAAGGGTCTAGGTGAGATGGACTACGACGAACTATGGGCGACAACAATGGACCCAGCTCGTAGAACACTTCTTCAGGTAACACTCGATGATGCTGCTAGAGCAGATGAAATATTTTCAACTTTGATGGGTGACGATGTTGAACTACGTCGTACCTTCATCCAACAGAATGCAAAGGATGTTCGGTTCCTAGATATCTAGGCCGAGGTGAAATCATGACAGAGAACAACGAACCACAATTGGACAGAATTGAGCAGATCGACCTAAATGTCGAAATGCAACGTTCTTATCTTGACTATGCGATGAGCGTTATCGTAGGTCGAGCACTTCCAGACGTTAGAGATGGTCTAAAGCCAGTTCACCGCAGAGTTATCTATGCGATGTATGACGGTGGCTACCGCCCAGATAAGCAGTTCAGCAAATGCTCACGTGTTGTTGGAGATGTTATGGGTCAGTTCCACCCTCACGGTGATGGAGCTATTTATGACACTCTCGTTCGCCTTGTGCAGGAATGGAACCTTCGCTATCCACTAGTTAGCGGTCAGGGTAACTTTGGTTCTCCTGGTAACGATGGTGCAGCAGCTCCTCGATACACAGAATGTCGCATGGCACCTCTAGCTCTAGAAATGGTTAGAGACATTGACGAAGACACGGTCAACTTTCAAGACAACTACGACGGTAGAACTCAGGAACCAACCGTTCTCCCTAGCCGTATTCCTAACCTTTTGATCAACGGTTCTATCGGTATTGCGGTTGCCATGGCAACCAACATTCCACCTCACAACCTCAGAGAAGTTGCTGCCGGTGCACTCTGGTCTCTAGAGAATCCAAATGCTTCTAAGGAAGAGCTACTTGAAGCTCTAATGCAAAGAATCAAGGGACCAGATTTCCCAACCGCAGCAACCATTCTTGGTTCTCAGGGAATTAAGGATGCTTATCGCACCGGTCGTGGCTCGATCACCATGCGTGCAATCGTAAATGTTGAAGAACTTCAAAACAGAACCTGTCTTGTTGTTACTGAACTCCCTTACCAAGTTAACCCTGACAACCTAGCTCTGAAGATCGCAGATTTAGTCAAAGAAGGAAGACTTCAGGGAATCGCAGATATCCGCGATGAAACCTCAGGTAGAACTGGTCAGCGACTTGTAATTGTTCTAAAGAAGGACGCAGTTGCTCAGGTGGTGCTAAACAACCTATACAAGTTCACTCCACTGCAAGAGAACTTCAGTGCGAACATGTTGGCACTTGTTGATGGTGTTCCAAGAACTCTAAGCCTCGATGGTTTCATCACTTACTGGATTGAACATCAGATTGAAGTTATTGTTCGCAGAACTCAGTTCCGTTTGCGTAAAGCTGAAGAACGTGCTCACATTCTCCGCGGCTATCTAAAAGCCCTTGATGCACTTGATGAAGTAATCAAGTTGATTAGAGCTAGTGCAACAGCAGATGATGCTCGCGATGGATTGATGAAGCTTCTAGATATTGATGACCTGCAGGCGAGAGCAATCTTGAACATGCAACTGAGACAGCTTGCTGCTCTAGAGCGCCAGAAGATTATTGATGAAGCCGCTGAGCTAGAAGCATTGATTGTTGAATACAAGGCAATCATTGCTGACCCGCAGAGACAGCGCTCTATCGTTGCTGAAGAACTTGAAGAGGTTGTTAAGCGTCACGGTGATGACAGAAGAACAATTATTCTTCCTGGTGAAGATGGCGTTACAGATCTCGATCTAATCCCTGAAGAAGAAATGGTTATCACCATTACTCGTGGTGGATACATCAAACGTACCAAGAGCGATAACTACAGATCACAGCACCGCGGTGGTAAGGGTGTTAAGGGTGCAAGCCTTAGAGC
>CANLDE010000084.1 GCA_947489235.1 Micrococcales bacterium | reverse complement strand
CGTATCGAGCAGATGGGTGCACCAGAAGCTCTTTACGACAGACCTAAAACTGTATTCGTTTCTAAGTTCCTCGGCCAGTCAAATCTTCTAGTTGGCAAAGTCGAATCAACCTCAGCAAACTCTGTGAGCATTGAAGTTGCAGGAAACAAGATTTCTGTTCCTAAAACTAGAGCTGAAAAGCACACAGGAAAGATTGCAATCGGTTTTAGACCAGAGAAGGCAACTTTCACTAACAAGAAGCCGGCCGCTAGCTCATCAACTAACATCATTGGCCCAGGTGAAATCATTGACATTCGTTTCACCGGTGTGAGCAATCAGTACCTCATTGAGGTACCAGAGCTTGGCAACATCACCGTCTTCGCGCAAAATATTGGTGAGTCACCGGTAACCGAACTGGGTGAGAAGGTATGGATTTCTTGGTCTGTTGAACACAGCTTTGGTCTTTCAGATCTTCCAAACACTGGCGAAGCGGCCTAAAAGCCATGGCTTTCGCAGCTTTCAGTTCAACCAAGTCAAATGGCACTTCAAAGCCAAAGAAAACAGGAAGAGTAGTCATTGCGCTACTTGCACCTGGACTTGCTTATCTGGGAGCTTTCTTCCTCACTCCGCTAATTGCTTTGATAATGGTTTCACTGCAAGCACAAGATCCGTATGGCGGTATTGGCGACTACATTCCAGCGTTTGAGATTAACAACTACTTTCTCGTTATCTCGGAATACTTTCCACACATGTTTCGCTCATTTAGCTATGCACTAATTGCGACCATTCTTGCTTTATTGATTTCATACCCTCTGGCTTACTTCATTGGAGTAAAGGCTAGACCTTATCCACTGTTGCAAAAACTAATGCTTACTTTGGTTATTGCTCCATTTTTTATCTCGTTCCTTTTGAGAACTTTGGCTTGGAAGCAAATTTTCTCAAATGAATCTTGGATTGTTACAACACTTCAAGATACGGGTCTTCTTGAAGCTGACCAGTATGTAGTTGGTACACCTTTCATGGTTATCTTCGGTCTGACCTACAACTTCATTCCATTTATGACTTTGCCTCTTTACACTTCGTTGGAAAGACTAGACACCAGATATTTAGAGGCTGGTTCAGATCTTTATGCCTCTCCTTCAAAGGTATTTAGAAAAGTAACTTTGCCACTTTCAATGCCCGGCATTATTTCTGGAACACTTCTTACCTTTATTCCTATAGCCGGTGATTACATTAACGCTTCGGGAGACTTCCTAGGTTCAAGCTCAACGGCGATGCTAGGTAACGTAATTGAAGCTAACTATCTTCAGATCAATGACTATCCATCTGCATCTGCACTATCGGTGCTGCTAATGGGTGCGATTCTGGTTTTGGTTGCAGGCTACGTTAAGAAATCCGGAACGGAGGACCTACTCTAATGAGACTCAGTTTAGGTAAACTCACATTCCCGCTTTATGCATTGCTTGCATTCATTTATCTACTAATTCCTATTGCATACACTTTCGCATTCTCGTTCAATGATTCATTGAAGACGAACCTGATTTGGCGTGGCTTTACTTTCGACAAGTGGACCAATGTTTGTCAGCGTGAAGGTGTTTGTGAAGCTTTTGGTAACTCAGTTCTGATTGGTGTTGTTTCAACGGTTGCAGCTACCGCACTTGGCACGATGATTGCTATTGCGTTAGTGCGATACCGTTTCAAGTTCCGCAGATCAATCAACTTGCTCTTGTTCTTACCTATGGCCACCCCTGAGGTAGTCCTAGGAGCGGGACTTGCCTCACAGTTCTTTAACTTAGGTGTGCAAAAAGGTATTGGCACAATCATTGTGGCTCACGTGATGTTCTGTCTGTCTTTTGTGGTTGTCACAGTAAAAGCTAGGGTTGCCAGCCTAGATCCAGTTCTGGAAGAAGCAGGTAAAGATCTTTACGCTAACCCAAGACAGGTGTTTTGGAAGATAACTTTCCCGCTACTTCTGCCAGGTATTGCTGCAGCGGCACTACTTTCCTTTGCATTGAGTTTTGATGATTTCATCATTACCAACTTCAACGCAGGATCTGACATGACCTTCCCTCGCTATGTATACACAGCTGCCGCTAGAGGTGTACCAGCAGAAGCGAACGTGATCGGTAGTGCAGTATTTATTGCAGCAATTTTGATTGTGCTAGCTACCCAGATAAATGGCGAACGCAAGCGTCGCAGCTTGTCAAAAAAGCACTAAGCAAACAAAGAGATTAGAGCTTCTTCGAAGTGAGCTCTGTGTCGTTCAACATCTTCAATTGTGTGGGCTGGTGACATTAGAGCCATGTTGTGAAAAGGTGTCATCAAGATTCCACGGTTTAGTGCGTGAATGTGAAGATACTGCTGTAACTCAAAGTCATCAGCATCTGCTGCCTGTCTACCATTACTAGGTGCTTCAGATCTGAATGAATACTCTGCACGAGAACCTAGTTGACTTACCTGCCAAGGAGCTCCGTACTTAGTAATCAAATCCTGTACATTCTGAGTCCAAACATCACATAGGGCTTCCATGGATTTGAACGCCTCTGGGGTTAGAACTTTGGTAAGGGTTGCAGCGATAGCAGCCATAGATAAAGCATTACCAGCAAGGGTTCCACCAACACCACCGACATCGATGTGTTCAAGGTGAAGGCTCTTCTGAATCTTTTCAGTTAGTTCTGCACTCATACCAAATGCACCTGCAGGAATACCTGCGCCAATAGTTTTACCCAGGACAACTGCATCTGGGTGCAGATGCCTACGAGCTGTCATACCGCCAGGACCTTCACTTAGAGTGTGTGTCTCATCGTGAATAAGGATTACTTCGTATTTGGTGCAAAGCTCTCTAAGGCCTTCAAGATAACCAGGTTCTGGTAACACGATACCTATGTTGGTCATAGCTGGTTCAATCAGCATGGCCGCTACCTCACCGGTAGCAAATGCTGCTTCAGCTGCATCAAGGTCGTTGAAAGGAACAACAATAGTTGTTTCAGTTGGGTCAACCTGAGGGCCTATGTTGTTCTCACGACTTACTGTCTTACCGTGATTATCTAAGACAGCAAAAGTTTCATCAACTGTGCCGTGGTAGCAGTAGTCATGAACAACTACCTTGTGCTTACCAGTGATGTGTCTTGCATATCTCAAGATGTGACGGTTGGCATCGGTAGCAGTCAAGGTGAACTGCCACTTAGGAATACCAAATCGATCAGAGAGTGTTTGAGCGGCAATAGCTGCATCAGCTGTTGGCAACATCAAGGTAATGCCTTTACTTAGCTGCTCAGCAATAGCTTTGACAGATTCATCAGGGGAGTGGCCGACCATCGCTCCAGTGTCACCTAGACAGAAGTCAACGTATTCGATGCCATCAACGTCTGTGAATCTTGAGCCTTTAGCTTTCGATACATAAACAGGGTGTGGGCCTGGCCACTTAGACATCCAAGACATTGGCACGCCGCCCATTAGAGCGCCTTTAGCACTTTCATGGAGTTTGGCTGATTCAGGATGTTTCTTTACAAAGAGAGCGACCTCATCTGCAAAAAGTTGGGCAAGT
>CANLDE010000083.1 GCA_947489235.1 Micrococcales bacterium | reverse complement strand
TAACGAGAGGGTTACCCTGATAGACCCTGTCAAAGACTGTCTCGCCACCAATGTTAGGAAGTCCTAGACAGTTGCCGTAGAAGCTAATACCTGAGACAACACCGTGAACAACTCTTGCTGTGTCGGGGTGTGAGACAGCACCGAATCGAAGTTGATCCATTACAGCAATCGGTCTTGCACCCATAGTCAGGATGTCTCTAACAATTCCACCAACACCAGTTGCTGCACCTTGGAAAGGTTCGATATAGCTTGGGTGGTTGTGTGATTCAACTTTGAAAGTAACGGCCCAGCCTTCACCGATGTCAACAACACCAGCGTTCTCACCCATTCCTACCATTAGGTTCTTAGTCATCTCAGGTGTTACTTTCTCACCGAACTGACGTAAATACATCTTGCTGCTCTTATAAGAGCAGTGCTCAGACCACATAACTGAATACATAGCTAGTTCAGCACTGGTTGGTCTTCTATCTAAAATCTTCTTAATCTGCTCATACTCTTCAAGCTTTAGACCTAGTTCTTTGTATGGCTGAACTTTATCCGGAGATTTTTTAGCATCTTTGGTGGTGTCAACTTGGGTGAGAGTCGATACAGTTGGCAAGTTTGCTCCGATGAGAAGGGTGAAATTACTTTCATTTTATCTCCTGACAAACTGTCAGAGCACTAAATACTTCAGTGCTTAGTCTCTTTCTATGAAGAAGATACTGATAGCACTCATTACCTGTCTAACTTTGCTGATTCCGAGCCAAGGATTCGCCGCCAGCACTCCTTCCAGCCAAGTAACTGTTTCAGGCCCTAAGGGCCAGAAGTTAACCGTCTCTCAAACCAAGGGCCTCAAGAAGGATTCCAAAGTTACTGTCACCGGTAGCGGGTATGACATGGAAATTGGTATTTATGCCACTTTCTGTGTGATTCCGAAGAAAGGTGATAAACCGGATCACTGCGGGGCCTACAACATAACCGGAATTAACAGCCAGGCAGTTTGGATTTCTTCAAACCCTCCTCTGTATGCAGCACTTCTGGTTACAGGCTTCAAGAAAGGTGGCAAATTCAAGATTGAGCTGCCACTTAGCCTAAAAATTGGAGACAAGGATTGTAGAAAAGTAAAATGTGCAGTTCTAACCAGAGCCGACCACACAAATGGCGATAATCGCACAGCCGATGTAATAGTCCCAATAGCTTTTAGCAAATAAACAAAACAAAAGGATGAAATGACACTAAGTAAATATGCAATCGCGTTAACGCTTGCCGTAATCTCTACCCCTATTGCTGGGACAGCCTTCGCAGAGGGGCTAACGGCTTCACTAAGTAAGAGCACTGGCCTAAGCCGTGCTGGCGAGGTAGTTACCCTCAACATTGCTGGTGTTCCTTCAGGCCAGGGAGTTTACATATTGCAGTGTGAAACACCAGCAGTGGCCGGCGAACGTCCAACAGTATGTGTCGGACAAAGCAAAACCATTTGGGCTTCAACTATCTCTACACCAGGAGCACAGCCGCTGTCTCCAGAAATCAACTTAAGTTTGGAGAGACACATTCTGGCAGGCGGAAACACAATTGATTGTTCAGTGTCTTCATGTGGCGTCTTCATCAGACGAGACCACAATGGACCGGCTGACAAGACTTTAGACATATTTCTTTCTATCGCCTTCACTCCCGAGTACAGCGTGCAGGTTTCTAAGACAGCCACTATCTCCTATGCAGGAGAAAACCTCAAGGTTAAAATTTTAGGCCTAACTAACACACAGGGTGTTTATGTTCGTCTATGTCAGGCAGCTACCGCCGGTGAGCGACCTAGCGTTTGTTATGGACTTGGAGTCTGGGCCAGCTTGAGCCAAATACAGCAAGGCTTTGGAGCTGTAAATGCAGAAGGCGAACTCACTTTGCCAGTCAAGTCGAGTTTCGTTTCTGGAGGCAACAACGTGGACTGCTCTAAGACCTCTTGTGTTGTGTTTGTAAGAGCAGATCACACCGGAGGACCAGATCTGTCCCTTGATCGAGTAATTCCACTGACATTCACCGCACCCCCTGCACCAGCAATCTCGGCTAGAGCAGGTAAGTCTGGAACTAGCTTCGTTTTCGTTATCAAGAACGGTAAAGCAAAGAGCATCAAGGTGATAGTAGGACCCTCAGTGAAAATTGTTAGACCAACATCAGATAGCTACACCGTCAAGATTTCTGTAGGTAAGAACAAGGGTAAGAACACCACCCTTAAAGTTACCTATGGAAATAAAGTGCTAACTAAGACAACTCTGAAGGGGTAGTTGTTCCAACTACACCTGCAATAACAAACCTCTCAAGGATGGCGGCTTCGTGTTCATACGCCGAGCCGCCATCTATTCTTTTAGCGGCTTCTGCTATTGAAGCAAAAATAAGTTGGGCTGTTCTAGAAGCATCTGCCACACCTAGAACGGTAAGGGGATTGATAAGAGAAGTCATAAAGTGACCGTGCATAGCATTTAGCATTCCGCGAGATTCCTCGGGAAGTATTCTCATACTGATTTGGCTAATTACTCGGTGCTCTGCACTGGCTAGAAAACCCAAGCTATAGTGCAGCCAAATGCGAGTTTGTTCCAGTGGATCACTAATTTTGGCTAGGTGGACGTCAAGATCGTTGCTGAGGTCGGCTATTTCATTGATTACGAGTTCAGCAAGAATGTGTTCTCGGCTTGAGAAGTATTGGTAGATAGCTGGACGAGATAGTTCGCTAGCTGAGGCTATGCGGGGCATAGTCACTGCCTCAACACCTTCAGAGGCAATGATATCTTGGGTAGCTTTCAAGATTGCGTGAATCTTGACATGGCTTTGACTGGCTGACACTTACTTGGCCACCTGCAACATTAAGCTAATCACTGATGTGAAGAAAGTTAGACCATCAACACCTGATCTCATTGCAACAGAAGTATCAGGACCAAAACCAGGTTCAACTGCGTGTTCTGGGTGAGGCATAAGGCCAACAACATTTCCCTTTTTGTTTTTCAAACCGGCGATGTTGTTGACTGAACCATTTGGGTTTACTTCGCTATAACGGAATGCGATGAGCCCTTCACCTTCAAGACGGTTAAGAGTTTCAGCATCTGCGATGTATCCACCTTCACCATTCTTTAGTGGAATGGTAATTTCTTGACCTAGTTTGAAACCGTTAGTCCAAGCTGTATCAACGTTCTCAACAATAAGTTTCTGATCACGACAGATGAAGTGTTGGTGTTCGTTTCTGATCAGCCCACCAGGGAGTAGATGTGACTCAACAAGAACTTGGAAACCATTACAAATACCAAGAACTGGTAAACCACCATTTGCAGCATCAATGATGCTTTCCATCACTGGAGCCTGTGCCGCAATAGCACCACAGCGTAGGTAGTCACCGAAACTAAATCCACCAGGTAGCACGACTGCATCAACAGAGTGCAAGTTGGTATCTGCATGCCAAAGACTGACAGCTTCTGCTCCAGCTAGACGAACTGCTCTTTGAGCATCTCTGTCATCAAGTGTTCCGGGAAAGGTTACGACACCAATTTTCATGGAGGTTAGTTCTCCACAATGACGTTGACCACGTCTTCGATAACACCGTTAGATAGGAATTCAGCAGCAATCTGCTTAGCTGCCTGAAGATCTGCTTCAGTTGGGGTGTTTGAATAGTGAAGTTCGATGCGCTTACCGATACGGACGTTGGTTACCTCTGAATGGCCTTTGCGCTGCAGGGCATTGGCAACAGCCTTACCAGCTGGGTCTAGTAGGTCTGCTTTAGGCATGACTTCAACGATGATTTTAGGCAAGATACGCTCCCGAAGGTCGGTGGGGCTG
>CANLDE010000082.1 GCA_947489235.1 Micrococcales bacterium | reverse complement strand
TTGCTGAACGCGGCTGGGGTAAAGAAGGTATTTCTTGGCTACCAGGTGAAGAAAAACTAGAGGGCTAAGGCACCTAAACGATACATCTTCAAAAGCAATTGAGATCTGGTGTTTAGCAATAGTAATTTCTGAATTGCCAGTAACGTCGTCTTTACTTTTAATTTCGGAACTCCGGCAGCCATAGCGATCTCAGAATCAGTCTTGAGCTGGCAAAAAGCTTTCAGGACTTTAGTTGCTGAAATATCTAAAGTATCTAAGCTCAAAGCTGCTAGCTGGAAGCCTTCTTGAGTTACTTTTTGCTCATCCAGAATTGGAACGAGTTCTCGAATGGCGAAATCTGCTTCAGTATCTGAACATTTGACTGTCTTGGTTATCAGTGAAGCTGCTCCATCACTGACAAAAACACAGTCCACTGCCCCAGCTTCAATTGCCATGACTCTTAATTCAGTTTCATGGAACTGGCTCGCTATCAGTAATCGGCCTAGAGCACTCTGATCCATGGCTGCAAGCGTGTGCAGAATCTTTACAAAATCAAAAGCGGACTGACTACCTAGTCTTTGTTCGATGATGGCAACATCAAAATTCACTTCTCTAAAATCTTGAGGGAGTAAACCAAACCCATCAGAGTCATAAACAATCTGCACGCTAGCTTCAGTATCTAGAATTGCGCGTTTAGCTGCTCTGAGGGAATCAGACCCACCTAAGAGTGCTACCCGAATTACCGCCAAGTTATTTACCTTCGGCGTATTTAGTTATCAGCGGGAAGTTTGCTGAAACGTTGAAACCAACACCAGGAACTCTGACAAAGTCCATAGTTCCTGAGTAAAGTGCAGCGCGTTCTTGCATGGTGGTAAGCCCTGCTCCACCAGGCCGTTCAACCAGAGCTTGCTGGTCATCTTGGACCGAGTAACCAGTTAAGTCTGTGGATTGGGCTCGAGTAGTTTCTTCACCGTTGTCTTTGATAAGGACTTGAAGAGCAGATCCTTGCCACATGAAATCAATGTCTACTTCTGTGCCAACAGGAGTGTGTTTACGAATGTTATCAAGTGCTTCAAAGATGATTCTGTAAATGATCAGTTCCGCTCCAGAGACAAGTCTTATGGCTTCACCTTGTTCTTTGAAGCTCACCCGATAGCCATACTCTCGATAACTAACTACGAGGTTTTCAAGATTTCTGAGACCAGGTAATGCCAGTGCTTTCTCTTTTTGTAAGCCCAGCAGATCGCTGACTCTGCGAATCTCTGAGTAAGACTTCTTAACACCTTCGAGCAAATTCTCTAAGAGTCTTGGTGCAACAGTTGGATCCGCTTTAGCTGCATAGATACCTGCTTCAGCAGCTGACATTGTTGCACTTACCTGTTCGAGTAGCAGGTCATTTACATCCCTAGCGATACCGAATCTTCTATCTTGTTCAGCCAGGGCTAGTTGACTTGAAACTATTTGATGGGTAAGCACAGCCTTATCAAATTCAGTTCCTACGTGGGTGATACGGGTATACAAAAGTCTTCCGACAAACCAAGCGTTAGCGTTCACCGCAAGAACAGATACGAATCCAGCAAGAACTAGAGCAAACTTTGCTTCATCTGAAGGAAGTACCAGTCCGTAGAAAGTTCCAGAGTCTGGAAGTTGCAACACAACTACTACGTATGCAATTGACCCGAGCACAATATTTAGTGAGAAGCCAATCCAGCGCTGAGTGGTGTTTGCAAAAGCTGAAAGAATAAGCAAGCTGACGGTTGTGCCAAGTTGGGAGATTTGCGGTTCCAGAGAAAACAGCAATGGAATAAAGGTTCCTGCCGAAAACATAGCTATCGAAACATATGGCAACGCTCTTGAAAATGCCACTGCACCTGCCAGCACTACCGAAGCGGCGATGGTTTGTGGGCCTTGAACCATCAGGTCAATGCCCCCAAATACTAGGAGGCAACTAGCGGCCAGAATAATTGTTGGGAGCCATCTCTGATCGCGAATCCAAAGAAACATCTGGTCTCCTGAAGGGCTTCAAGTGTTGGCTCCCCGGCTTGGACTCGAACCAAGAACCTATCGGTTAACAGCCGATTGCTCTGCCAATTGAGCTACCGAGGAATGCTGCCTAAGCAACTTTCATACTTTACCAAAAACTTTGGGCTTTTTCTTGCCTAAGGCAATTAGTAGCCAAGTTCAGGGTCAACTAGGCCCACCCAGTCCCCTAAACCCTTGTATGCGGCTAGATTCTCTCTAATCCGAATGGAGAACAACCTAACCACCTGAGCATTGGTATCGGCTGTGTGCGGGGTAATGATGACGTTTTGAGCACTCCAAAGAGGATGTCCATCAGGCAATGGCTCTGGATCTGTTACATCTACCCCAGCTCCTGCAATGATTTCTTCGTTCAAAGCTGTGACTAGATCCAAGGTATTGATTACGGGGCCTCTGGCCACATTCACTAGATAGGCCGAAGGCTTCATCTTCTTCAATCTTTGAAGATCAAATAGTTTACGGGTTGCATCGGTAAGTGAGCAGGCTAGAAAGACCCAGTCGGCTGAAGGTAGGTGGTTATCTAGCTCGGCAAGTTGAACTGTTGTTGAAGCTCCATCTAGGTGGCCTGGTCTATTTCTAACCACAGTGATGTTGCAGCGAAAAGGTGTCAGTTGTTTTATCAACTCTTCGGTTATTCCGCCAGCTCCTACAATCAAGATGTTCGCATCATATAAAGATGCAACAAACTTTCTACCCCAACTTGTTGCTCTTACTCTTTCAGGGATAACTCTGCCAAGAGCCATCGCTAACATAAGTGCATGTTCGGCAACAGGTTCACGATAAGAGCCTTTAGCACAAGCAAAACGAACAGGTGCTGCTAATACTTCTTGAAAAGCATCCACACCTGCAAAAGGTAATTGCACAAATTCAAGTTGGGGATTGCGAGCTAGTAAGTCCTTTAGTCCATTTGGATCTGAATAGTCAGTCCAAATGAGTGCTCCAACGCTTTCATCTAACTCTGCTAAAAAAGATCCGCTATCCATTACTGCCTGTTCATAGGCAGGAAAACTCTTAGGTGCGATAGTTACTTTATTTCTATCAATGCTCATCGAAGTTCTCTAATCTGAGCCTCAATAGCCATGAGCGCTCGCTGTAAGTTAATGTGCTCTGCCGAGTTCGCTTCTGCATCCATGAGTGAAAGAGATGCTCGCATTGAATCACGTTGACGAGTTAGCATCTTTCGTTGAGCGCTTGAGATCACACCAACGGCATAGGCCTGTATATCTTCTGAGTTGCTAACCGGTAACTCTTTACTACCAAGTTGTCTAACTAGAGAATGCAAAACTTCTGGAGTCTTGGAGCCAATTTGGTTGAACCAATCAGGCTGGTGAATAGAAGTAATTGAAGCAGCTGCTGATTGCGCAATCACCACATACGCCGGGGTACCA
The DNA here is from genome assembly GCA_947489235.1 of Micrococcales bacterium. Lineage (GTDB taxonomy): Bacteria > Actinomycetota > Actinomycetes > Actinomycetales > Microbacteriaceae > Rhodoluna. The sequence continues at coordinate 416 of CANLDE010000082.1, read as the reverse complement.
AACATTTGCTCACAGATCTGTAATGCTGCCTCAGCAGACCAGGCTGAAGGAACTTGCAGTAAGACTGCTAAAACTTCCTGCTCCAACCTGGTGTTGGCATCTTGCAGATTAGGCATTGGAAATTCAGGGCCATCCTCAGGTGGTGGTGGTTCACCAGGATTGAGTTCAGGTGGCAGATAAGAAGATTCGCCTCGTCTCGAGTTTGCTACCGCTGCTGCTCGCTGTTTAGTAAGTTCAGCACTGAGTAGACGATTGATTTCATCGTTACCAAGTTGAACTTTGCTTGCAAGAGTTCGAACGTACTCTTCTCTAGAACCTAGATCTGTGATGCGTGTAAGCACGCTAACAGCAGCTGTAGCGGCAGATAATCTACCTGGATAAGAACTTAGATCATGACCTGTTATCTTCTGATCTAA
>CANLDE010000081.1 GCA_947489235.1 Micrococcales bacterium | reverse complement strand
GGCTGGTTTCTCTGGCACCTGATAAGCCTAAACAGCACCATCGAGGCTCGAGCCGATACTCGCCGATGCTGTTGAAAAAGAGTCGACTGCTGAAACTGTGTGATCGATGGTGGTCTGAGCAAGCACTCTAGTACCTAGGTAAATAACTGCCGTTTGACCTGGTGCTACACCGTAGATAGGTTCATCGCAACGAATGACCATCTTGCCATCAACTATCGCAACCTGGCAGGCTACCTGTTCACCGTGAGCTCTTACTTGAACGTGGGCTGCAAAGAACTCCTCAGGATTCTCCTGTGCCTTGCCGCACCAGGTGAACTTATTTCCTACTAGTTCAACAACCGCCAATGCTTGCTGAGGACCTACTACAACTTTGTTGGTATTCACATCAACAGCTAGAACATATCTAGGCTTGCCATCAGCTGCTGGCTTACCTAGTTGAAGACCTTTACGTTGACCAACTGTGAAGCCATGAGCACCCTTGTGCTCACCTAAAACATTGCCCTGCATATCAACTATCTCGCCAGTTGTGTTACCGAGTCGATCGGCTAACCAGTCTTGGGTGTCCCCTTCAGGAATAAAGCAAATGTCATAGGAGTCAGGTTTAGCTGCTACTGATAATCCTCTTTGTGCTGCTTCTGCTCTAATCAAGTCTTTGCTTGCGGTGTGACCTATAGGAAACATTGAGTGCTGTAACTGCTCCATGGTTAGAACCCCAAGCACATAACTTTGATCTTTAGCTAGGGCCATAGATCTGTGTAATTCTAAGTTGCCTTCATCATCAGTCAAGATGCTTGCGTAGTGTCCTGTGCAGACAGCATCGAAACCAAGTGCTAGTCCTTTTTCAAGCAGAGCTGCGAACTTGATTCTTTCATTACATCTCATGCAAGGGTTAGGTGTTCGACCTGCTTGATATTCGTTGATGAAATCATCGACAACTTCTAGTTTGAATCTTTCACTGAAGTCCCAAACATAGTAAGGAATGCCAATGACGTTGGCTGCTCTTTGCGCATCCATGCTGTCTTCGATGGTGCAACAACCCCTAGAGCCAGTTCTAAGAGTGCCAGGCATTCTAGATAGAGCTAGATGAACACCAACAACTTCATGACCTGCCTCAACAGCACGAGCAGCAGCAACAGCGCTGTCTACGCCACCACTCATTGCTGCTAATACCTTCATGCTCTAATTCTCCCTTATCCGGTCAAACCGGCACGAAGTGCGCCATCAAGTGCTTTAGGCAAAGCCTTCAAGAAAGCATCAACATCGGCTTCAGTACTCTGCTTGCCAAGAGTCATTCTGATACAACCGTTAGCTTGGCTTGGGGTCCTGCCCATAGCAACCAGCACGTGAGAGGGCCCATTAACACCTGCCTGACAAGCAGAACCAACAGATACACAAACACCTTGCTGATCTAACAGGAACAGCAGTGAATCTCCTGAACAGCCATCGAAGGTGAAGTGTGCATTATGTGGCATTCGTGGCGAGAGCTCTGCCGTATGTCTAGCTAAGGGAGTAATCTCTTTTACCCCTTGAACCAATTTGTTTCGCAGTGTCTCTAGTCGTGAATACTCTTCACTTAGTTCAGCAATAGAGAGCTCTGCTGCTAAGGCAAATGCTTTAGCTACCGGAGCGTTCATGGTGCCAGATCGCATACCTCGCTCTTGGCCACCACCGTGAATAATTGAAACTAACTTGGTGGCTCTAGAAACAATTAGCGCACCTGCACCTACAGGTCCACCAATCTTATGAGCAGAGATACTCATGGCAGCTAAACCAGATGCGCTAAAACTTATTGGTATGTGACCAAATGCAGCAATCGCATCAGAGTGCACAGGAATCTCATATGGTCTTGCCAGTGTCACTACTTTTTCGATATCTGTAATAACACCAGTTTCATTATTAGCCCACATCAGGTTTATCAAAGCAACCTTGGAATGGTTTGAGTTCAAGTATTGTTCTAGAAATACCAGATCGACAGCACCTTTGTCATCAACTGGTAGCCATAGTATTTCTGCGCCATCGTGCTTTTCTAACCACTCCATCGGATCTATCGATGCATGGTGCTCAGTAGCTGCAGAGATTATTACAGTTCTTTTAGCATCCTCAGCTACTCGCTGCCAGAAGAGTCCTTTGATTGCTAAGTTATCGCTTTCAGTTCCACCTGCTGTGAAGATAACTTCGCTTCTGTTGCAATCAACCGATTTGGCTAGAGATTCCCTGGCCTCTTCTAAAGCCCTACGAACTAACTGACCTGAGCTATGAACCGAAGATGGATTACCTAGAGTCTGTAGATGTTCGACATAGCAATCAAAAACTTCTTTACGAAGTGGAGTTGTTGCGGCATAGTCCAGATAAACAGACATGATTAGAACATCTTCGCTGCTAGCATTTTGCGAGCCTCAATAACTGCTGGGTGAGATTTACCCACCACATTGAATAGTTCTAAAAACAGGGCAGATAGCGCTTTTCTTTCCTCAGCATTAGCGTTATCAAACCAGCTAAGCAGCAAGACAAAGGCCTCTTCTGATTGACCCACAGCAAGATGGAAATCGGCTTTACGCATAGCCTCTGCAACAGAAGAAGGCTTGATAGCGAGTTCTTTTTCAATATCTCCACTAAAGGTTCGCTCAACCAATTTGACTTGAGCTAAGCGCTCTATAAGCAACTCATTGCCAGGGTTTTGCTTTAGTTCTTCTTCATAAATCTTTACCGCTGCACCAAAGTCGCCATTGTCCATTGCATCAAGAGCAGCTTGTTCTGATGCTGATAGTTGAGGTTCTGTTGCTACCGGTTCTTGGCCATCGACTTCTAGGATTCCGTTGAGACCCTGTGATGAGGCTACTTCGACTAACTTCCCTATGAACTCAGCCAGCGAGGCTTCTAGTTGATCGCCTTGGAACAAAGGCTTTGGTTCGCCTTCGAGAATCACAGCAACTGTTGCAGGTAGCTGAACTCCAAAAGCTTCAGCTAGCTTGGCGTTGGCTTCTATGTCTACTTTGGCTAGCAACCATTTACCCTCGGATACATTCACTAGTTTTTCTAGCTTGGTATTCAAAGCAATGCTCTCTGCATTGTTTTGAGCATAGAAGCTAACCACCACAGGCACTATTGAAGAAAGTTCAATAACAGGCTTTAGGTTTGCCTCATTCAGTTCAATAGCTAGGGCTGGAACTTTTACTCTTTTGCCCTGGTCGACTTGAACCGTGCTGGTGCTAGCTAATTTCTCTTTGACTACTTTGTTAGCTAAAGCAGAAAGATCGACGCCGCCTCGCATAGCTGAATTCATCTCACTCAATTGATGGACCTAACACTCAGTAGTCCTTGAGATGCTCCGACCAGTCTTATCTTTTCTGCAGAACCGGCTACCGGCACATAGAAAAGAAGCATATTGCTATAGACAATCTTTAGCCCTGTTGCACTACCTGGAGCATTTAGTAAGAGTTTCTGATCTAACTGGGTAACTGAAACAGCGGCTCCACGAACCTTAGGTCTTATCACTGAAGTGTCATTCATAGCTATTGCTACAAGTCCACCTGATTCAACAGTTAGCATTCCTAAGATATTTGGATTACCGAGGGCATGCTGGAACTGAATTGTTGCTCTTACTTTCTCAACATCTGCCTTTTGCGCAATCTGAGACTCTGAAAGAGCAGCGTAAAACTCATCTGAAGTTAGATCAAACTCGGCAGCGTATTTACCCAATGCGCCTTTATTGATTGTGTTTCCATACTTAAACGGCAAACTCTTTAGCGGTGTCACAAGATACTCGGTGTCTGCCTCTACTGATAGCGCTCCAGCTGCCTGTGCTGCTACCTTCGGGAAGTTTGCGGCAGGTAGCAAATCAATTAGATACCAGAGTTTGTAGTTATCTCTCGGAGTTTG
>CANLDE010000080.1 GCA_947489235.1 Micrococcales bacterium | reverse complement strand
TTTTATCGACAGATATTCCAGAGAATGTCTATCAGGGATTACTTTCTTCCCCTGTTACTGATGTTCACGTATTCGGTAGAAGAGGACCTGCTCAAGTTAAGTTCACTCCACTGGAACTACGTGAGGCATGTGCGATTGAAGGTGTGGACACCATCGTCTATGACGAGGACTTCCAATACGATGCTGGATCTCAAGACGCGATTGATTCAAATAACCAGACCAGAGTTATGGTTTCAACTCTTGAAGGTATTAGAGGTAGAGAAACTACAGGGGCTTCTAGAAGACTGCACCTGCACTTCTTCTCATCTCCTGCAGAGATCTTGGGAACAGACGGTAAGGTCTCTGGATTCAGAATTGAAAGAACTCAGTTAGATGGTCACGGTGGAGTTACCGCAACCGGTGAATTCAGAGAGTATCCAGTGCAGGCTGTTTACCGTGCGGTTGGATATTTCGGTAGTGAACTAGTTGAAATTCCATTTGATGAAAAGCATGGAGTGATTAGCAACAGAGCTGGAAGAGTTATTGACTCTGAAGGCAATGTTGTTCCTGGTGTTTACGCAACCGGCTGGATCAAGAGAGGACCAGTTGGTCTTATCGGCCACACCAAGAGCGATGCCATGGAGACCATTGCTTGGGTTATTGAAGACAAAGCTTCTTGGTGGCAACCTACCAACCATGATGAACAGTCAGTAGTTGAGTTACTTGAATCAAAGAATGTTCACTTCTTAGGTTGGCCAGAGTGGCTAAAGGTAGATGCAACAGAGCGTTCACTAGGAGAAGCTCAGGGACGTGAACGCATCAAGCTAGTTGATCGAGAAGACTTCCTAGAAGCAGCTTTCGAGACCAACTAATGGATCAGGTAGTTAGAGCGAAACGAGCACAGTTTGCTCTAATGGTGATGTTCTTCACCCAAGGCATGGCAGCTCTTTCGTGGATGCCTCGAATCCCAGAGTTCATCAGCAACCTGGAAGTAAGCAACGAGGTGTGGGGTTCAATCATTGGTTTTGGTGGAGCGGGAGCAATAATTCCACTGGTCTTTACCAACAAGTTAGTTTTACGTTTTGGGACCACTCCGATTATCAAGTATTCAGCATATGGAATTGCACTAGTAGTTGCTTTACTTGCACTACCTAACCAGTGGTGGTTATTCCTGCTGCTGCACTTCGCAATGTCTTTTCTCTTTAGCACATTTAATATCGCACTGAACTCTCAAGCCGTTGCTTTTCAAAAGCGACAGGGCAAAGTATTACTTGGTAGTTTCCACGGTGCCTGGAGTATTGGTGCTGCGGTAGCGGCTGCGCTCTCAGCAGCTATTGCTTCATACACTCCACTCGTGTTTCACATGCTGGGACTTGCGCTCTTCTGTCTAGGGCTGTTTATCTGGTCATCTAGAAACATGCTCACCCCAGCCGAGGATAACCATGAGGTTGAAAGGGAACCTGGAAACAGAGTTTCTTGGCTAAAGACCCCTAAGTATTTGTGGTTACTATCCTTTGGAGCCTTTGCTGGTATGTGGCCAGAACTAGTGATCATGGACTGGGCATCTGTTTATGGAAAGCAAGTTCTGTTCTTAGACGCCGGAAGTGCAGCTCTCCCATACACCTGCTTTATTATCGCCATGATTATTGGAAGATTCTCTATAGTCAAACTCACCGAGAAATATCAGATTGCAAGACTGTCTCAAATCGGTGGAGCATTCGGATCGATTGCCTTAGCTACCTCAATCTTTAGTTCTGCTGCCTTGGCTGAAACTAACCAAGGGTTAGCTCTATTCCTGCTCTGCTTCTTCTTCGCTATTGCTGGTTACGGAATCTCCTCAATGGTGCCTGGGTTTTATAGTGCGACTGGTCACATCGAAGGCCTATCAACAGCACAAGCACTTTCTCGAATGGCTTTGTTTAACTACACCGTCATCATCTTTGCCAAGATGTTCATGGGTTCTCTGATTGACGCAAGTAGTTTGCCATTGGCAATGATTTTCCCAATAGTGATGTTTGCCATTGCCAGCGTAATCAGTGGATTCGTAGCTAAGAAGCATTCGACCGATAAGAAGTCTGAGACTTTGGCTTATCCGCCAACATCACCTATTACTGAGATTGATGTTCCCTAGCGATAGTTGATGAACTGAATATCAATATCTAGATCACTAGATCTAAGTAGTGCCATTACTTCTTGCAAGTCATCACGACTCTTACTAGAGACTCTAAGTTCATCCCCCTGGATGTTTGCCTTTACAGATTTAGGACCCTGCTCGCGGATGATTGCAGAAATCTTCTTAGCTTCTTTTTGTTCGATGCCCTCTTTGAGAGTTGATTCGATCCGGTATTCCTTACCTGAAGGGAAAGGCTCACCTGAATCTAAAGACTTTAGTGAAATACCACGCTTGATTAGCTTGCTCTGGAAGACATCTAGAACTGCCTTTACGCGTTCTTCGCTGTTTGCTTTCATCAGGATCTTCTCTCCTGAGAATTCAATAGATGCGCCTACGCCTTTGAAGTCGTAGCGCTGTTCAATCTCTTTTTCAGCTTGATTGAGTGCGTTAGCCGCTTCTTGCTTATCTACTTTAGAAACGATGTCGAATGAGGAATCTGCCATGTCTTGAATTCTAATCGAGTAGTTAGGAAACTAGGCGAGCGGTGCTGCTTCTAACGATGAGTTCAACTGGCCATTCCAATTGATCTGCTACCTCATGTTCAGGGTCATCAAGCAACTGCAGCATGGTCTTTACCAGCTGTGCTGCTTGACCGTGAACATTCTGGTTGATGGTTGTGATGCCAAAGAAATCAGAAAGTTCGTGATTATCGACACCAACAATAGATAAATCATTAGGAATGGTTAGACCCATGTCTTTTGCTGCCAGCATTGCGCCAACCGCTAGCTCATCAGAGGAAGCAAAGATGGCCGTTGGTGCATTGTGTGGATCTCCCAGCAACTGCTTTGCAGCGGCATAACCTTCACTGATTGCGTATTTAGATACTGATTTATACCAGGCATCTCGAGCAGTGATCCCAGCATCTTTTAGAGCTAGTTCATAACCTGCTCTACGTTCATTGAAGACATCGAAGAACTTCTCATCAATTTCCGAGGAGCCAATCATGGCAATCTTTGAATGACCCATTGCAATCAGATGCTCTGTGGCTAGCTTTCCTGCAGCAGTGTCATCAATCTTGATGCACTTAGCCCCAGCGATAGGGCCACCGATAGCGACGATTGGTTTATTTACTTTAGCTAAAGACTGGATTTCAGCTTCACTCATACGAACTGAAATACACATAACCGCATCAACTCGTTTACGCGGAAGGGACTTAGTGAAGATTGACTTACGGTGATCATCACCACTGGAGAGGTTATACAAAGTTACGTCGTAACCAGCTTTAACTAGTTCACGGTCAACTGTCTCCAGTGCACTGGAGAAGAACCAGCGGTCAACATAAGGAACCACAACTCCGATGTTCTTGGTGCGGCCGGTAACGAGGGTATAGGCAGACGCTGATGGAACATAACCCAGACGCTCCGCTACCTCTTCAACTAAAGCCTTGGTTGCAGGGGAGATATAGTCTTTACCACTCAGGGCTCTCGAGACAGTTGCTGTTGAAACCCCAGCTTCTCTAGCAACATCAACAATTCCGGCCACAAGTCCTCTATCTGTAAAAGTATGGAAATCTCTATGTAATCTAGTGCCTTATGTGTAATGGGTTTCATTCATTTAGTTAAATGAAACAGATTCGTTGTCTTTAGCCAATTGGCGAAGGTGCCCTAAGTTCAGGTATTCTTTACAAGCACCCGTCCGGCTGATTACAGGCGGCCGGGAGCACTGGCTAGTTACCCAAGCGGCCAAAGGGATCTGACTGTAAATCAGCCGGCTCAGCCTTCGGGGGTTCGAATCCCTCACTAGCCACGAATGCCC
>CANLDE010000079.1 GCA_947489235.1 Micrococcales bacterium | reverse complement strand
GTTCTAGATGGTTCCTTTATCTAAGCCCTTTAGAACAACTTTGGCTCGATCTCTAAGTTCATCTAAGTCAGATAAGCGGTCTAAACCTTTGAGTTGTTGAGCCATGCGGTGATTCATTTTGAATGTTTCACGATGTCTATCTAAGAAGTCCCAGTAAAGAGTTGAGAATGGACAGGCATCATCACCCGATCTCTTCTTAGGGTCATAGACACATGTTTTACAGAACTCGGTCATCCTGGAGATGTATGCGCCTCCTGCAGGATATGGCTTAGTCATAAGCTTTCCACCATCGGCATAAGTGCCCATACCAATAATGTTAGGAACCATGACCCATTCAGTTGCATCGATGAAGTTCTCTCTCATCCAATCCAAGAACTCCTGAGGATTCACTCCAGTGATCAGAGCTAGGTTACTTAGAATCATCAATCTTGGTATGTGATGTGTCCATGCTCTCTTCTCAACATCAGAGACAACGCCTTGAACACAATTCATCTTTGTTGCCTGAGAGTTCTTGAACACAGTCAAAAGAGTTCTACTAGCGTTTAGAGCATTAGATTCTCGATATTCATGGCCTAAGAACCAATACATGCCATTTACATACTCTCGCCAACCAGTAAACTGACGAATGAAAGCTTCGACGGACTGAATTGCATAGTCGTTCTTCTTATATGCCTTTAGTGTCTCTGCAATCACTTCTCTCGGATGCAGCAGCCCATTGTTCAGATACGGGCTTAGTAAAGAGTGATGCATAGCCCAGTTATCTTTAGACACAGCATCTTCATATGGTCCGAATGCGTTCATATGATATTTCAAGAAGTGATGCAGTTGAGCAAGAGCCCCTGCTCTAGTAGTTGCCCAGGTATTGCTTACATCCATCCCTAGCTCTTTAGCTACTTCAGAATCTATTTCGTCTCTTGCCTGCTCAAGATATGCAGGATAGGTGTAGTTCTTAGGTGGTGGAAGGCGATTATCTTGATCGAAGTTCCATTGGCCACCAACAGGCTTACCATCTTCGACAAGAATGCCTAAACGAGTTCTTTGGAGTCGATAAAAGTTTTCCATAACGAAAGACTTTTGTTTTGAAGCCCAGTCTCTGAAAAGCTCTCTCGAGGTTAGGAATAAATCGTTGGGCACAAACGAAACCCCATAGTTTTGAAGTTGTTCAAACTGTTTGATAGAGGAAGGTTCGGCACAAACAATCGGGACTTTGTTTGGCAAAGACTTTCGTGCTTTCTCAAGGCCAGCGATTGTGTTCTCTGCCTTTATGTATTGAACCTGAAAACCTTTAGCTTCTAGTTCCTTAGCAAAGTGCCTGGCTGAAGAGATCATGAAGAATAGGCGCTCCTGATGCCAATCACGACCTGAGACCATTCGCTTGCTCTCAACAAGAACAATCAGATCTGTTTTCGGATTAGCTTTCGCTAGAGCACCGTAGTTGCTGTTGAGATGGTCGAAGGGAACGTAAATGATTCTTTCAATCATGCGGACTTACATTTCTTGGAACAGTAGAGCACATTGGCCCAATCTCTTTCCCATTTCTTTCGCCATTCAAAAGGCTTTTTGCAGGTCAGGCAAATCTTCGGTGGGAACCCACCTTTTGTTTGCGCAACTCTTGCCATTAGCCAAGAATAGTCTCAGCTGCTAGACCTTTGCATCAGCGTGCTGGCTAGAATAATTCTGTAAATCTAGAGGACCTGGAGTAAAGATGAGATTCCTAATTGCAGTTATTGATGATAGAAGTAATTCAGCCAGTGCGAACGAAATGGTTGCCATCGATGAATTCAACGATCATCTTCAAGCCAACGGTTTAATGATTATGGCTTGTGGCATTGAAGATCCAGCTCAGTCGAAAGTAATTGATAATCGAGCTGCTGCTGGCTTGGTATCGGTTGGACCTCTTTTTGACTCAACCGAGTTCATGGCTGGCTTTTGGTTGATTCATGCCTCCTCTGAAGAGCAAGCCGAGGAGTTAGCTGCGTGGGGCTCAAAGGCCTGCAACCGTAAAGTCGAGCTTAGAAAGCTGCACGGTTAGTGCGTTTTTAGGCCCCTTTAGACTGCCCGCTGTTAACGTAATCTAAACGTTAGGTTTAACTTCCGCTAACATGCCCGATTTTGCACTCAGCATAGGTTTCTAAGTCTCAGGCGAACACTAAAATTTGGCTATGAAAACTAACTCAAAGATTGTTTCACTATTTGCGTCGTTCCTTCTACTAGCTGCCCTAGCTGTTTCTCCAAACAGCGCAACGGCAGCTATTACTTTTTCGGTTCCTGGTCAACCGCAAAATGTCTCCGTAGTTCCAGCTGAGGGAGGGTTCACTGTTTCATGGTCAACCCCAGCCACTGATGGAAATACTCCTGTTACCCAATATGTAATTGATGGCGGTGTTGGCACCTGTACTACTTCTGTATCAGGTGATAAGACATCAGCATTCGTTCCAGCCATTGGTAGTTCTGCAGCAGCGTTCAAAGTTTTTGCTGTGAACTCAGTTGGCTTCGGAGCTGGCTCTCTTGCCTCAACATCAGTTGCGCCAGGGGCCGCCAAGTCTGGATTCTTTGGAATCGACAACAGAGGTTATAGCCGTAACTTGGGATCAAGCACTGGTGCATTCTCAAGAGTTAAGCCAAGCTCATCTGCTTACTTCGGTTCTGTTGCAACTCCAAGTGGTAACGGTGCTTGGTTGCTAGCTCCAGCTGGCCGTGTTGTAACACTTGGTGACGCAGTTAAGACTGCGCCTGCGCTAAGTGGTCCAACCGCTGCAATCGTTCCGTCATATAACGGTCAGGGTTACTACCTGATTGGATCAAAGGGTGAGGTATCTGCTTCTACAGGTGCTACTGCCATTGAAACAACCGGAACAGTAACTAACTCAAAAGTTATCGGTGCTGCAGCTCACGCAAACGGCAAGGGTATGTGGTTTGTTACATTCACTGGTCAAGTTATTGGTGTTGGTGGTGCCGACAGCGGAAAGCTTCCTAGGGGTAACTACAACAAGGTTGTAGCTCGTGCAACAGGTGAAGGATTCTGGGCAATCACAACATCAGGTAGCGTTGCTGCTTTCGGTGATGCTCCAGTTATCCCACAATCACTTGGTCGCATCAAGGATGCTGCTTTGGCTTCAAACGGTAAGGGCTTCTATGCTCTTGAGAATGATGGCTCAATAACTGCAGTTGGTTCAGTGCCAGCACTAAGCGCAGAAGTTGGATCTCGACCTCTTGTTGCTTTGGTAAACACAGCTCCAATTCGTGATGTTAAGGAACTGCAGGTTAACGCGTTCTCTGACTTCCACGGCGCTCTTGATTACACCAAGACAACTGCTTCTGGTATAGATACCTATACAAGCGGTGCACCGGTTATTGCTGCTAACTTTGCCGCTGACCGCACTGCAATCCCGGCAACATTCGTTCTAGCCAGCGGTGACAACTTTGGTGCTGCTCCTCCGCTATCAACCGTGTTTGATGAAATCCCAACAGTCAAGGCAATGAACTTGATGGGGGTTGACGCAAGCACTTTTGGTAACCACGAGCACGACAAGAACCTGACCTACCTAAACGCTCAAATTGCAGCATCTGATTTCAAGTGGGTAGTTTCTAACTACTCAAGCTTGGGAGAGTTGAGCAGTCCAAACACAAAGGGTCAACTAACTGCTCCATGGACCATTGTTGACCGTGGTGGCATCAGACTTGGTGTTATTGGTCTGAACACTCCTGACACATATGAGCAGGTATTCCCAGGTAACTTGGGCAACATTGTGATGGGCGACATTCTTTCCTCAAGCCCTGCTACAAAGTCTCAGGTGTTAGGTGCAATCAATGCAGCAAGATCAGCTGGTGCTGACATCGTTGTTTCACTTATTCACGAAGGTTTCGGTACAGTAAATGAAACCACCGGTGCATCCCAGGGCCGACTAATCGACATCGCCCCGCTGCTAGCTGGTTCAGACTTGGTGCTAGGTGGTCACAGCCACCTCAAGTTTGCTGGTGTTGTTGGAAACAAGACAGTTGCTCAGGTACCAAACGCAGGAACCCTATACAACAAGGTTCACGTCTGTGTTGACACTGCACGCAGAACAACAGTTGGTGCTCTAGTTGAGCAGGTTGTTCCTCGTGTAACAGCCGTTGCTGGAACAGCACTTGCTAGCACAGGCCTCAACCAGGATGCAATCGCTATGCTCAATGGCTACAAGGCTCAGCTTGGTACCAAGTACAACGTAGTGATCGGTCAGATAGCAGATGTTGCAGCTAACGGTGGAACACCTGCTATCCAACGTAACTACGAAACTGGACTTGGTAACTATGTTGCTGACAATCTAAGAACTGCGATGGGAACTCAGATCGCAATCACCAATGG
>CANLDE010000078.1 GCA_947489235.1 Micrococcales bacterium | reverse complement strand
CCTTAGGCCAGTGCTTCGAATCAGGTGTTATGACAGATCCTCCGAGAGTTTGAATAACTTCTAACGACTTATCAACGTTGACTATGTTCAGTCTTCTATTCCAACACTCAAGCGAATCTTCCAAGGTAGAGATAAAGTTAGGTGCTCTAAAGGGGTCTTCGGGTAGCAGTGTTGCTATATCAAGAGCAGATTTTGCTCTACGGATTTCAAATAGTGATTCCTCTGTGCCAAGAGTTCGTCTGAGCATTCCTGCCATTTGATCGCCTGGCTCACAGAGCAAACTCCAGGTGGCAGCAGTTTTTAGATTGGATTCATTCACTCAATCAGTGTCAAACACAGCAAAGCCTAATGGTGCAACTTTTCGAGGATTGTGGAGAACTGAGAGCTATTCGCCTACTGTCAATTCTTTAGGTAGGTCATAGGCCTTGCCGGTTAGTTCTTCGATGTTTACATCTTTGAAAGTAAGAACTCGAACATTCTTCACAAAACGATCTGTTCTGTAAATGTCCCAGACCCAAACATCTTTCATCTCAAGTTCAAAATAGAAGTCTGTTGCGGTGTCTATTCTTTTGAAGTCAACTTCATTAGCAAGGTAAAGTCTGCGTTCTGTCTCGATAACAAATCTAAAAGTATCTGCAACAGTTCTGTACTCGCGGAAAAGGGCTAGTTCAGCCTCGCGGTCATAATCGTCAAATTCGTTCTCATCCATGTGGGTAAAAGTCTATCTCGCAAGAATCTTAGTTAGCCAACTAAGGCGGTGAACTGGGGATGGACCTTGTTCCCGAAGTGCAGCGATGTGGCTTTCTGAGGCATAGCCCTTATTGGAAGCTAGCCCGAAGCTAGGGTGCTGCTCGTGGATTTCTAGCATCAATTTATCTCTAGTGACTTTAGCTAGGACTGATGCACAGGCCACAGATACGCAGTCTCGGTCGGCCTTGGTCTTGACCGTAACTGGCATTCCCAAGGCTCTAGCACCTAACCAGTTGTGTGAACCATCGAGGATCATCATGACCCCATCCTGAGTTATTGCTTGCTGCAACGCAGGGTCTCTAACCAAAGCTTCGAGAGCTCTAACACCTGCAAGGCTAAGGGCTTCAATGATTCCTTTGGATTCAATTTCCTCAACGGAAGCCATACCAACAGCCCAGCCACTAACCCAATTGCCTACAAGTGGAAATATCTCTTCTCGTGTTTTCTCTGAGATGAGTTTGCTGTCCTTTAGTTTCTCAGGCCAACCAACAAGTTCTCTTTGACTATCAAGTAATGCCACACCAACAGCAACCGGTCCTGCAATTGATCCTCGACCAACCTCATCTATACCTATAACGAATCGAGTTCCCGTTTCGAAAAACGAGTTCTCAAAACTAAGGCTTGGGAGCTGGGACGTCTTTGAAGACATTAGGGAAGTTATCTAGCAAGCTCATGTTGCTCAGTGGCCACGAAATTACAAATGCTCGTCCAACGACATAGCTCTTTGAAACAAAACCTTTGCCTGGAGTGTTTGGGTGATATCTTGAGTCTTCGCTATTACCTCTGTTATCACCCATGACCCAGAAGGAATCTTTAGGAACAATCACATCAAACTCAGTGTTAGAAGGATTTGAACCTTTAGCTAGATATGGCTCAACGATTGCTTTGCCATTGATTGTGATCCGACTATCTCTATCGCAGCAAACAATTCGATCTCCGCCTTTACCAATAACTCTTTTTACTAGATGTTGGTTGTTATCTGGAGCTGAGATTCCAATGAACGTAGAGAAGAATTCTGAGATTTGCTCTAATGGATGACTCGCTTTTGTCTCTGGTGTACTACCAAGCCAGCCACCTGGATCTCTGAATACAACTACATCGCCGCGTTCAAGTGGAACAACATTTGGAACAAACTGATTGACGATGATTCTGTCGTTGATTTGTAAGGTGTCAAACATTGAACCGGAAGGAATGTAAAAAGATCTAATAAAGAAAGTTTTGATTACAAAAGAAATAATTAGAGCAGAAATCAAGATCACTACAGTATCGACTAGAAAAGCCATTAGAGTATTTTTAGCTTTGAGCTTTCTAAGCTTTTCTCTGGATTCCTTAAATGGACCCCTAAGAGGCTTTTCTACTTTTTCTTTTTTAGCCATGATGGAAGGTTAGGACCCTTGCCTGATAACTATCTGAGACTAGTTAGCTGAAGTTGTGTTGTCGCGCTTCTCGCGAATCTTCGCCTTCTTACCACGTAGGTCACGTAGGTAGTAAAGCTTCGCACGACGCACTGCACCACGTGAGACAAGTTCAATCTTGTCTAAAACTGGAGAGTGGATTGGGAAAGTTCTTTCAACACCAACTTGGAAAGTTACCTTACGTACGGTGAATGTCTCGCGGACACCAGCACCTGAACGACGGATTACAACACCCTGGAAAACCTGCACACGGCTACGGCTACCTTCGATGATGTTTACGTGGACCTTTACGTTGTCTCCTACGCGGAAAGCTGGGACATCGGTCTTTAGGTTTGGAGCATCTACTGAATCTAGAATTTGCATTTTTCTGCCTTCTGTTCTTGCCTGCAGGTCAATAACGGGTATTTGTTAGTTTTTCGAATTTGGTGCTTTTGCCTAATCTCCCCTGCGGCAGAGCTTTATTTAGGCAACCTGTACATCTTGCCACAAAAACCAGGCTCAAGCAACGCCTAGTCCTCTAGAAGGTCAGGCCTAACAGCCTTGGTTCTCTCCAAAGACTGATCTTTACGCCACTTAGCTATCTCAGCGTGATTACCGCCTCGAAGCACCTCAGGAACATCTAATCCTCGCCAAGAGGCAGGTTTTGTATAGCTTGGATACTCTAAAAGACCATCTGAATGAGACTCTTCAGTCAATGATTCAGCATTGCCGATAACCCCAGGAATCAATCTGGCAATAGCCTCAATCATGGCTAGCGCTGCTACTTCCCCGCCATTGAGGACATAGTCACCAAGGCTTATCAGTCTCACCTCAGCCTTGTCCTTAGCCCAATCAAAGACTCTCTGATCAATACCTTCATACCTGCCACAAGCAAAAACAATGTGTTCTTTATTGGATAGCTCTTGAGCGGTGGCCTGCTTGAATAGCTCTCCCGCAGGAGAAGGTACTACCAGAACAGTTGTTCCATCAGGATTCAATAATTCATCTAGAGCTTCTCCCCAAGGCTCTGGCTTCATCAGCATTCCTGCTCCACCACCATATGGGCTGTCATCAACAGTCTTGTGTTTATCGTGGGTGAAGCTTCTAAGGTCAACAGCTTCAAACTCAATGACGTTATTCTCCTGAGCTTTACCCAGTAGAGAGATATCTAGTGCTGAGAAATACTCAGGGAATATTGTTACAGCCTGAATCTTCATTACTCAGCGTCAATCTCTTCAAACAAGCCATTAGGAGGAGTGACAGTAACAGTCTTAGCGGCTATGTCCACAGCTGGAACAATGGCCTTCACAAAAGGAACCATTACTTCTCGTTCGTCCTTAGTAAGAACTATAAGCATGTCTTGAGCTGGGAAGTGTTCGACTCTAACTACAGATCCAACTTCAACACCATCACGAATAACGCTTAGTCCAACTAGCTGCTGGTCATACCAAGCATCTGGTTCAACTGGAAGTTCTTCAAGGTTTTGATCAACCAAAAGAATCGCTTTGATAAGAGTTTCGGCATCTTCCCTAGTTTCAATTCCTTCAAGGAATAGCACTGGCTGTGCGTTATACATGCGCATTTCTTTGACGGTTACAGATTTGCCATGCCAAGGGGATGTTTCTGGAACTTGAAGTTCGAATGTGGCTCCAGGAACAAAACGTTCATTGGGAGCATCGGTGTATAGCTCTAGCTTGATAGCACCTTTTAGGCCGTGGGCCTTTAATAACCGACCGACCCGAAGGGTGGTCTGCTTAGAAATTGTTATCTACTACGTCTACGCGCACCTTCTTGCCATCGGCAAGAGCGTTAATGATTGTGCGCAGAGCTTTGGCGGTGCGTCCGTTGCGCCCGATCACGCGTCCAAGGTCGTCAGGGTGAACGTGTATCTCTAACAAATCTCCACGATTGGTTGAGCGTTCAGTGACATTGACATCCTCAGGATGATCAACAATACCTTTGACTAAGTGTTCGAGCGCAGCGGATAACACGTATTAAGCCTCTTTGGTTTCTTCAGCTTCAGCAGGAGCTGCTTCTTCAGCAACTACTTCAGCTCCAACTTCTTCTACAACTTCAGCAACTACTTCAGCTGCAACTTCTTCTACAACTTCAGCAACTACTTCAGCTGCAACTTCTTCTACAACTTCAGCAACTGCTTCTTCAGCAACTACTTCAGCGGCAGCTTCTACAACATCTTCTAGGTTGCCTTCAGCAACTGCTGCATCAACAACTGCATCGAT
>CANLDE010000077.1 GCA_947489235.1 Micrococcales bacterium | reverse complement strand
GTCCAAGGTCGTCAGGGTGAACGTGTATCTCTAACAAATCTCCACGATTAGTTGAGCGTTCAGTGACGTTGACATCCTCAGGATGATCAACAATACCTTTGACTAAGTGTTCGAGCGCAGCGGATAACACGAATTAAGCCTCTTTGGTTTCTTCAGCTTCAGCAGGAGCTGCTTCTTCAGCAACTACTTCTGCTGCAGCTTCTTCTTCAACTTCTGCAACTGCTTCCTCAGCAACTACTTCAGCGGCAGCTTCTACAACATCTTCTAGGTTGCCTTCAGCAACTGCTGCATCAACAACTGCATCGATTACATCTTCTGCAACCTTGTCAGCCTGCTTCTTAACAACGATCTCTTCACGAGGCTTTAGAACTGGCTTCTTCTTTGCGTCAGACTCGAAGACTGCCTTAGGAATCTGAGGTAGGACGGTGTTCTTTGCAGATGCGTCACCCTTCGACTTCTGGTAGTCACCGGTTAGCTTTAGAAGAACTAGTACCTGCTCGGTTGGCTGTGCGCCAACACCGAGCCAGTAAAGTGCTCGCTCTGAGTTAACTTCAATGATTGATGGGTGGTTAGTTGGTACGTAACGACCGATCTCTTCAATAACGCGACCATCACGTGCTTTACGTGAGTCGGCTACGACGATACGGTAGTGAGGCGTCTTTAGTTTTCCTAGACGCTTTAGGCGGATTTTTACAGCCACAATGCTCCTGTTTATGAATTGGGGCGAACAATCAACCGTGAGCGTGGGGGCACACTCGGTATAAAAGCTCTAATGGGTTGCCCATTCAACTTGGTTAGAGGGTCAAGCTGCAGGCAACCTCTCTATTGTGCCAGAAATAACCGGCAGGAGCAACCAACTATCCCCCTAAACCGAAGGCTGAGCCTGAATTTCCTTGTTTTGGAGGTTCAATACCAGAGATTTCAGCAGCACGCTTAGCAGGATTTCCCGACTTAGCCTTCTTCTTGCCCTTATCTTTCTTGACCTGTGGTCGAGGCATAGCACCCATCCCCTGAGGCATGCCAGGAATACCTGGGTTGCCACCTTTAGCCATTACCTTCATCATCTTGGCTGCTTGCTCAAATCTGTTCACAACTGAGTTCACATCGGTAACTGTCATACCTGAACCCTTAGCAATACGAAGCCTTCTTGAACCATTGAGGATCTTTGGATCACGACGTTCTTTAGGGGTCATTGCTCTGATGATTGCTTCGGTGTGATCTATTTCTTTTTCATCGATGTTATCTAGCTGACCCTTGAGCTTTCCAGCTCCAGGCATCATCGAAAGCATGCTCTTTAGAGAGCCCATCTTTCTTAGCTGCTGCATCTGGTCTAAGAAGTCTTCCAGTGTGAAAGCATCTTTGGCCATCTTCTCTGCCATGACAAGAGCTTCTTGCTCATCAAAGGATTTCTGAGCCTGTTCGATAAGGGTGAGGATATCTCCCATGTCCAGAATCCTGGAAGCCATGCGATCTGGATAGAAGGGCTCAAAAGCATCCATGCCTTCACCTGTTGAGCTAAACAAGATTGGTTTGCCGGTTACTTGAGCCACAGATAGTGCAGCACCACCTCTAGCATCACCATCAAGCTTGGTTAGCACTACACCTGTGATTCCAACACCGTCTTCAAAAGCTTTGGCAACATTGACTGCGTCTTGACCAATCATTGAGTCAATAACAAACAGAACTTCATCAGGATCAGTTGCTTTTCTGATGTCATTTGCTTGCTTCATGAGTTCTTCATCAACACCTAGACGACCTGCGGTGTCAACGATGACTACTGAATACTGCTTTTGCTTAGCGTGCTTGATTGAATCTTTAGCAACGCTGACCGGGTTACCTTTGCCATTACCAACTTCTGGAGCAAAGACAGGAACACCAACTCGTTCGCCAATTACTTGTAGTTGGTTCACAGCGTTAGGTCTCTGTAAATCACAAGCTACCAGTAGTGGTGTTTGACCTTGGTCCTTGAGCCATTTGGCCAGCTTTCCAGCAAGGGTAGTTTTACCAGAACCTTGAAGACCTGCGAGCATAATCACTGTTGGTGGGTTCTTAGCAAACTGAATTCTTCTTGCTTCCCCACCCAAGATAACAATGAGTTCCTCTTGAACAATTTGAACAACCTGTTGCGCTGGGTTTAGCGCCTTTGATACTTCATCACCTAGTGCTCGCTCCCGAACAGCAGCAATGAAAGTCTTAACTACTTCTAATGCAACGTCGGCATCGAGTAATGCTTTTCTGATTTCTCTAAGGGTTGCATCGATGTCAGCAGCGGATAACTTACCCTTGGCACGAAGACCTTTGAACGTTTCGACTAAACGATCTGAAAGATTCCCAAACACTAGTTCTCACCTACTAAACCAATTGCAAACTCTTTAGCATCAAAGAAACCAAAGTCATTGATGCCTTCACCGACACCTACAAGTTTGACAGGAATATTCAACTGGTCTTGGATTGCATAAACAATTCCACCTTTGGCACTGCCATCTAACTTAGTTAGTGCGATACCGGTAACTGAAGCCACTTCAGTAAAAGCTTTAGCCTGAGTCATAGCGTTTTGACCTGTGGTTGAATCAAGCACTAAAAGAACTTCACTTATAGGTAACTGCTTTTCAATGACTCTTCTGATCTTGCCAAGTTCATCCATTAGGCCTTGCTTGTTCTGCAGCCTGCCGGCGGTGTCAATAATCAACACATCGCTGCCATTAGCAATGGCTCGCTCAACGGTTTCGTAGGCAACTGCAGCTGGGTCTTGGCCTTCAGATACTGGCTTGACTATTTCAGAACCAGATCTACTAGCCCAAGTCTCTAGCTGCTCAACAGCTGCTGCCCTAAAGGTGTCAGCAGCTCCTAGGGTTACCTTCGCTCCACCTTCAACTAGGTAGTTGGCTAACTTACCAATAGTTGTTGTTTTACCGGCACCGTTTACACCAACCACCAAAATCACATATGGTTGCGTGCCTGAATCAAGATTTAGCGAAGCATCTGTTCTTGAGAGCTTCTGGGTTAGTAGTTCAGTAAGAATTCCCTTGAGCTCACTCTCAGTTTTAGCACCTGACTTTTTGGCCATTGCTTTAACTTCCGAAACAATAGTTTCTGAAGCTGTTACCCCAAAGTCCGCTTGAATAAGAACATCTTCTAACTCTTCGAGATTTTCAACATCAAACTTAATTCTTGAGAAAACAGCTTTGAAACCTTTGCTTAGGTTTCTCTTAGGAAGTTCAACTTTAACTAGCTCTTGAGGCGTGATTACATCAGCAACAGGTATCTGAGTTTCTAGAACTTCTTTGGATTCTATGACCTCTGGTTCAACTGCAACAGCTTGATCGGCTGCTTGGTCCTTTTTGCGCCAGAACTTCAAGCCTGCCAAGGTTAGTCTTCGCTAACTTCTAGACGCTGGCTAACCACAGCACTGATACCGTCTTGACGCATTGAAACACCGTATAGAGCATCTGCAATCTCCATGGTTCTCTTCTGGTGAGTGATGATCACAAGCTGAGATGACTTCTTCAGATCTAAGAAGATATCTAATAGTCGACCCAGGTTGGCATCATCCAAAGCAACCTCAACCTCATCAAGAACATAGAACGGTGAAGGCCGCGCCTTGAAGATTGCAACTAGTAGGGCTAGGGCTGCAAGCGAACGCTCACCACCAGAGAGCAAGCTCAAACGTTCAATGCGCTTACCTGCTGGCTTGACGTTAACTTCAAGACCTGTGGTTAGCATGTTGTCGTGATCGGTTAGATAAATAGAACCAGTTCCACCAGGGAATAGCACTGGGAATACTTGTTCGAAAGCTCGCTTGGTGTCTTCGAAAGCTTCTTCAAATATGGACTGCATCTTGCTATCTAGTTCCTTGATGATATCCATCAGGTCAGCACGTGTCTTAGTTAAGTCAGTTAGCTGCTCAGTTAGGAACTTGTGTCTTTGCTCTAATGCAGCAAACTCTTCAAGAGCAAGTGGGTTTACTCGACCTAGACGCTCAAGTAATCTTTCTGCTTCATGCAATCTCTTTTGCTGCTCTGCTTTAACGAAAGGCTTAGGATTTTCTGGATTATCTGGATCAGGAATTAGCTGATCTGGTCCATACTCAGTTACCAAAACTTGCTGATCTAAGCTCAAGTCTTCGTTTGCTTTAGAGACAAGGTTGGCTAGGTTCAGTCTCTTCTCATGGTTAGAGAGCTCAATGTCGTGAACTGTTTGAGTAAGGGCAGACAATCTATTCTGCACAGTTGAGGTTTCACCACGAAGACGGACCAGTTCTTCGTTTTGGTTTCTTCTCTTGCTTTCAAGATCATGCAGGGCAAGCTTGGCTACCTGTCCTGATTTCTCGATAGCGGTAATTGCTACCGGTAGCAGTTCTAGAACACTTTGAGCACTAGCAAGTTGTCTGGCCTGAAGTTGGGCTGCTGCCTTAGATCTCTCAATAGCATCAAGAGCATCACCGATT
>CANLDE010000076.1 GCA_947489235.1 Micrococcales bacterium | reverse complement strand
GTAAGAAAGAAGAAGTTATCACTTCGGAGCTACCCACAGTCAGCTTAGATGCGGGCACTATTGACCTAACCCCGTCAACTTCTTCAATCAAGGTAGTAACTGAATCAACTGCAATAGTTCCTCAGACTGATTCCATTCTGGATAATTCTGCAAACAGCCAGGCTGGTTACTCAAGACGAGACAGTCTGCGCGGTGACGCTTTTGATCAGCCTGAGCCAGCAGCTATGTTGACTGCTGATCGTTTGATTGATGTTTCTCCAAAGAACAGACCTGCCCCAGAATCTGGCATGCGCAGATTCCTATACTTCCTATCTCTTAAGACCATCAACCTAGGGGATAACCTTCGCACTCGTGAGAGAAAAGCAACCGATGCAAGAATCGCAACCCAGCTAGAAGGTGGGGCTAAGTTCGTACCAGTGCTAACTCGCAAGGGTGGAGTTGGAAAAACTACAGTAACCACTTTGCTTGGAATGGCCATGGCTTTGGTTCGTGAAGATCGAGTTATCGCAATTGATGCAAACCCAGACCGTGGAACATTGGCAGAGCGAGTTAGCAAGTCAACCCGATTCACGGTTAGAGATGTTGTAAATCGTGCAGCGGCAGTTGATGGCTTCACAGATTTCTCCACCATGGTTTCAAGAGATGCCACAAGATTGCACGTGCTCGCATCTGACAGTGATCCAATGCTCTCTGAGGCATTCGATGAAGGTGACTACAACGTTGTTGCCGATATGGCTGCTCGCTACTACACAGTGATTTTGACTGACTGTGGAACTGGAATTGTGCACTCGGTAATGCGTCCTACTCTGCAGAGAGCTAATGGTTTAGTAATCGTTTCAGGTGGTTCTGTAGATGAGGCCAGGTTGGCTTCTGAGACTCTTACTTGGCTTGAAGCTAATGGCTACGGTGATCTTGTTAGAGCCTCTGTGGTGGCTTTGAACACCGCTACTCAGGGCACGAACCTAGTCAAACTTGATGAAATTGAAGCTCACTTCAAATCTCGTGTAAGAGCTGTAGTAAAGATTCCATATGACCCAGCCCTAGCTGCAGGTTCAGTTATTAAGTTTGATCAGTTACACAAAAACACTAGAGAAGCTGCCCGTGAACTTGCTGCTCTAGTTGTTGAAGGTCTTGCTAAGTCAAAATAGCTAATGGCTGTTCGTGAAATACGCCTTTATGGCGACCCAGTATTGAGTTCAAAGTGCGAACTGGTCACTGACTTTTCTCTGAAGACCGAAGCACTTATTGAAGATCTAATTGACACCACAAAAGAACCAGGTCGTGCAGGGGTAGCTGCTCCACAGATAGGTGTATCTCTTCGCGCGTTTAGTTATAACGTCAATAGCGAAGTTGGCTACCTCATAAATCCTGAGAACCTAGTGCTTGAAGGCGAGCCAGCACTTATCGAAGAAGGCTGCCTATCAGTTCCAGGCCTTTGGCACAAAACTCTGCGCTATCCAAAAGCAACGCTCTCTGGCTACCAACTCGATGGAACACTAATCACAGTTAGCGGAGAAGGATTACTTGCACAAGCTTTGCAACATGAGTATGACCATCTAGATGGAAAACTTTACTTAGATCGCCTCTCGAAAGAGGAACGCAAAGAAGCTATGAAACTTCTACGTCAAACCGATTGGTTTTTGACCTAGATCTTGTAATCGCCAATGTTGTGACAAGTGGATTTAGCACTTGCCGCATAGATGTCATCAACTAGGTGAGAGAAGTCATCCATCACTACTGATCTCTTGATCTTTAGTGAAGGTGTTAGGTGACCACTCTTCTCTGTCAGGTCCTTAGGTAGCAATGAGAACTTACGAATTGATTCAGCGGTTGAGAACTTTGAGTTAACCGCTTCAATCGCCTTAGTGATCTCAGCAATAACAACAGGGTTGTTAGTAGCCTGCTCAACACTCATCTTGTCTTTGATTCCATTGTTTTCAAGCCAGATAGGTAGCATCTCTTCATCAAGTGAGATCAGAGCTGAAACGAAAGGCTTTGCATCTCCAACTACAACAGCCTGGCTGATAAGTGGGTTAGCGCGAAGTGGATCTTCAAGAAGAGCAGGTGCTACGTTCTTTCCTCCAGCTGTGATGATTAGTTCTTTCTTTCTACCAGTGATAGATAGGAAGCCATCTTCATCTAGGGAACCAATGTCACCTGTCTTGAACCAGCCATCATCGAAAGTTGCAGAGGTAGCCTTCGGGTTCTTCCAGTAGCTCTTTAGAACGTTGGTTCCTCTGAGTAGGATTTCGCCATCGTCGGCAATCTTGATTCCACAACCTGGAAGTGGGAATCCAACCTTGCCAATCTTTACCTTGTCTGGACGACCAATTGTTACTGGAGCTGTGGTCTCTGTTAGACCATAACCTTCAAGAACAATTAGTCCAATGGCACGGTAGAAGTGACCTAGGCGTGCACCTAGTGGGCCGCCTCCACTGATTGCGTACTTAACTTTTCCACCCATAGCGGCACGAAGTTTCTTGTATACAAGAGCATCAAACAACTTGTACTTGAGGTTCAAGCCAACGCTAGGACCCTTCTTGGTGTCTTTTGCCATTGACCATGCAATTGCGGTTTCAGCTGCAGCATGGAAAATCTTTCCCTTACCAGCTGACTCTGCGCGCTGTTCTGCTGAGTTGTAAACCTTCTCGAATACACGAGGAACAGCTAGCAAGAATGTTGGGTGGAAGCTTTGCATCGCAGGAGCAACAGTTTTTGAATCACCCTGGTGTCCAACTTTTATACCACCAGAAATACAAAGAACCGAAATGAATCTTGCAAACACGTGAGCCATTGGTAAGAACAGGAGAGTGGTTTCACCTGGACGGACAACATTTGGAAGCACGGCTTGAGCATTGCGACAAAGGTCAACAAAGCCCTGGTGTAACAACTCACAACCCTTTGGCTGACCAGTTGTTCCGGAAGTGTAAATGATTGTAGCGATATCTGACATTCCTGAAGACTTGCGGCTCTTTTCTAGATCCTCATCAGAAACAGCTTTTCCAGCCTTTACTAATTCGCTTAGGTCTTTGCTATCAAGTGTCCAAGTTTGATTCACATCTTTTAGTGAAGACTTCACAGAATTGAAAAGTCCAACCATTTGGTCATTAGCAAAAATACATGCGATAGATCCTGAGTCGCCAAGAATCCATTCAATCTGCGCAGGAGCAGAGCTTTCGTAAATAGGAACTGAAACAGCTCCAGCAAACCATAGTGCGAAGTCACACAGTGCCCACTCGTATGAGGTTGGGCTCATGATTCCAACTCTTTGGCCAGGCTTAATTCCTGCTGCAATGAAACCTTTGGCAAGAGCCTTTACTTCAGCAAGGTAAGCACTTGCTGTGACTTCCTGCCAAACACCAGGTTCGACCTGCTTTGAAATCAATGGAAGATTCGGATCAACTTTGACCCGGTCTAAGAACAAATCTGTAATGTTTGTATCTGGCTTTGAAACAACAACTAGGGGAACTTCGAATGTCTTCATCTAAACCTCTAACTTTGAAATGGATGGCCGAGTAAAACTTTTGAATAGCATACAGTTAGGTAACCCTAAATAACATGTTAAAACGGATTCTAATCCCTCATTCTCAGGTAATAAACTGGTTTGAATCTAGGCATAATCCCAATCCCGAAGGAAGTTCATGATCACCGTTGGAATAGACGTTGGCGGCACCAAAATAGCCGGTGCTTTAGTCAGCGAAACAGGCGAAATCCTCATGAGCTTGAAGGTGCTTACTCCAGCCGATAGCACCGAAGAACTAATCGAAGCTGTTGTATCGATGGTTAATGAACTTAGGGCTGACCGCGAAATCAAGGCCGTTGGGGTTGCCATAGCTGGATTTATAGACGCAGCAAGGTCCGAGGTTATCTATTCACCTAATTTGAGCCTTAGAAATGAACCCCTCAAGGCTAAATTAGAGGCCAAACTCGGAGTCGATGTCTTTGTTGAGAATGACGCCAACGCTGCTGGTTGGGCTGAATACAGGTTTGGTGCAGGCCAGGGCAGTAAACACATGATGATGATCACCATTGGCACAGGTGTGGGCGGGGCCATAGTTGCAAATGGTGAACTATTCCGAGGGGGCTTTGGCATCGGTGCAGAACTTGGGCACGCCAACTTCATCCGCGATGGCAAGCTCTGTGGCTGTGGCCAGCACGGTTGCCTTGAAAAGTATGCTTCTGGAACTGCTTTACTGGAAGCCGCTAAAGACCTAGCTGCATCTGCAACAGCTGAAGGTGCAAGACTTGCTGAACTTGAGGCTGAAGTTGGTGAACTAACTGGAACGCAGGTTTACCAGGCAATCACAGAGTCAGATCCAGGTGCGCTAAGACTCCTGAACGAGTTGGGTGAAAACATCGGCAAGGCCGTTGCCTCGCTAGTTGCCATCCTTGATCCTCAGATGCTTGTAGTAGGTGGAGGTTTGAGTGTCGCAGGGGAATTACTGCTCAAGCCAATAAGAAATGCTTTCCTCGAACATCTTCCAGCTCGAGGATATCGCCCAG
>CANLDE010000075.1 GCA_947489235.1 Micrococcales bacterium | reverse complement strand
TCTACCAACAAAGTCATCTCTATCTAGTCTGACAACCCTGCCAAAGCCTGCTTCATATGGATTCACATCAAGGTTTAGTTCGTGACCGTAAAGAGGCATTCCCGCTTCTAATCTCAAGGTGTCTCTAGAAGCTAGCCCACAAGGAACTGCACCTGCATTGATAAGTGCATTGAATACCTTCACTGCATCTGCAGAACTAAATAAAACTTCAAAGCCATCTTCACCGGTGTAGCCAGTTCTGCAAAGGTATGCCTTTACTCCACTTACAGTTCCTTCACCGATTGAGTAGTAAGGAAGTGTTGAAAGATCAGTATCTGTGATTCCCTGCAGAATCTTTGTGGCTTTAGGTCCTTGAATAGCTAGAAGTGCATAATCATCACTTCTATCTGTTACTCCATAGAAGCCAAGAGTTGCTGCTCTAGTTGTAAGCGCACTAACAACTGCAGCTCTGTTGCCAGCATTAGCGATAACTAGGAATGATTCATCTTCGATTCGGTAGACGATTAGGTCATCGATGATGCCACCATCGTTGTTACAGATCAAAGAGTATTTAGCTTTGCCATTTTCAATAAGAGATGCTTGACCTACAAGTGAGTAATCAAGGAATGCTGCTGCACCAACGCCTTCGATAAAGATTTCTGCCATGTGGCTAATGTCGAATAGCCCTGCATTAGTTCTAACTGCCTCATGTTCAGCTAGATCGCTTGAATATCTAACCGGCATATCCCAACCACCAAAATCAGTGAAGCTAGCGCCTAGACGGGCATGTTCAGCGTGTAAAGGGGTTTGAGGCATATGGCTAATTTACGCCAGATTTGAAGATGGAATTGACCCCACGCCGAAATCGCTAGATAGCAGGCTGCTGCTGGGTTATGCAGTGGATTCCACCGCCCCTATCGAAGATAGGGCGGGCATCAATAAGCCTTATTTCTCGGCCTGGATAGACATCTTCAAGGATGCCTTTAGCTACCTGATCATTAGGGTCAGCAAAGGCACAAAGCAACACAGCTCCGTTGAGGATGTAGTGGTTTATGTATGAGTAGTCCACAAACCCAAGTTCATCCTTTAGAAGCTTTG
This sequence comes from Micrococcales bacterium, assembly GCA_947489235.1. Taxonomy (GTDB): domain Bacteria; phylum Actinomycetota; class Actinomycetes; order Actinomycetales; family Microbacteriaceae; genus Rhodoluna. Next base: position 3,508 of record CANLDE010000075.1, on the reverse strand, counting down.
GTGCAGGCACTTTGACAATACGAGCATTGGTCTGTTCTTCAAGTCGTGCAATAACTTCATGAGTCACAGAGTTATCTGGATGGGAGGCATCTTGCTGATCGTGAACTAGGAGAGTGTTTTCATCTGCAAAGCAGGCAACTATATCGATGTGACCTTTAGTACCAAAGGTTTCATAGTCTCTGGTGAGCCCTCGTCTAATCCAGATAACTTTTTCTGTGCCAAGTTTTGAGTTCAGCTCTGCTTCAACTTCTGCTCTTGACCAATCAGGGTTTCTTTCAATGCCTAGCTGAACAGTTTCAGTAGCCAGAAGTAGTCCTGCACCATTGGTGTGGATGCCACCACCTTCATTGACCATGTCGCTCTTGATGATCTCTGCACTTACATGCTTAGCCATAAACGAGGCAACTTTGTCATCTAGTTCATACTGTGACCAACTCTGAGCACCCCAGCCATTGAAGACCCAGTCGATAGCACCGAGCTGATTAGATTCGCTGTTGATTACAAACGTTGCACCTGAATCTCTAATCCAAGAGTCATCTAGTTCAGAAACGACTAGTTCTATTTCTGAAGATAAATACTTCTTTGCAGTTGCAAGATGTCTTTCATTAACCAGAACTGTTACTGGTTCATATTCGGCTGCAGTGTTAGCTACCTCTGCCCAAGCAATGAAGGCATCTTCTTCTTGAGCGTAATCAGCAGCAGGCCAGGCTAACCAGGTTCTCTCATGCTTGACCCATTCGGCAGGCATCTTCCAGGTCATTGCAGATCCTCTGTTGTGTTTTGCTCAACACCTGCGATACCACCATCAATGCCGTCACCTGAATCGGTTCTGTGATTAACAACTGGCTTGAGAAGTGCTTGATAGGTATCAGGTCTTCTAGTTGCAAGGAAAGGGAATAGGTCTAGCCAATCTCTTCTTTGATCTAGATCTAGGTCTGCAACCAATACTTCATCTTGGTCTCTGGAAGCACTTACTAGAACTCGACCATAAGGGTCAGAGATGAAAGAGCTTCCATAGAAGTTCAGAGCACCTTCGTTACCCCAACGGTTAGGCACAATCATGAATGTTCCATTGGCAATACCGTTACCAACAATGACCTGTTGCCATAGTGGAGCGGTATCAAAATCTGGATGATCAGGCTCTGATCCGATAGCTGTTGGATAAACCAATACTTCAGCACCCTCAAGTGAATATGCTCTGGCTACCTCAGGGAACCATTCATCCCAACAGGTAGGAAGACCGAAGGCAGCAAGAGTAGCCTCTTCACCAATCTCAAGTTCGTAGACAGGGTAGCCATCAGGGGTATTAGGCCCAGCTGCAAAGTATTTATCTTCGTAGTAACCAGCTGTTACTGGAATGTGAAGTTTAGGTGTGTAAGCAATTAGTTCACCTTGGGGGTTAACCATGATGGCAACATTTGTTCCTCGACCATCAGCTAACTCAGTGTCTTCATACAAAGATGCATGCACATAAACACCATGCTTTTCAGCAGCTGCTTGAGCAAACTGGAATGTTTTACCTTCAAGGTTCTCTGCAATAGATGTTGGCTTACCGGTAGGTAGTTGGTCGGCAGGATATCTACTGAGTGTGAGCTCAGGTAAGAAAACCATTTGAGCTCCTGCTTGAGCTGCTAGTTCAATACCTTTGTTTAGATTCTCTAGATGAGTGACTTCATCCTTATCCCAATGCATTTGGATAAGAGCAACTCTGATTGGTTTTCTAGTTTGCTCTTTGACTCGGCTAAGCGGTGGGAGAGCAGGGGCAACTGTTACCTTCATTTACCTTCATCCATTGAATCTAGAAGTCGGACAAGTAGTTGCAAATCAGTTCTTGGATTGACTATGGCAAATCTGGCATTTGGCTTTCCATTGTGTGAACTAGGAACAACAAAACCAAGTTCCTGCTTTAAAATACGATCAGACCAAGCCTCATAGTCTTTTAGTTTCCAACCTTGCTTTTCAAAGACCACAATCGATAGTTCTGGTTCTCTGACAAGTTTTAGATCAGGCCTGTCTCTGATGACATCAGCAATCTGGTGAGCAAGCTTAATGTTCTCAGCAATGGCTGCTCTATATGCCTTGACTCCATAGGTAGCCAGTGAGAACCAGAGCGGTAAGCCTCTAGCTCTTCTAGTTAGGTTGTACGCGTAATCACTCGGGTTGTAATCGCCACCATCGGTCAAAGTGTCTAAGTATTCACCGTGCTGGGTGTGAGCAGCTGCAGCTAGTGCTGGCTTTCTATAAACCAGTGCGCAGCAATCAAAAGGAGTGAAGAGCCACTTGTGTGGATCTACGATGAATGAATCTGCTTTCTCTGTTCCTTTGAACAAGTGCTCACTTGCTGGATCTAATATTCCAGCTAGTCCATAAGCACCATCGATGTGATACCAGACGCCTAACTTTTTTGCTGCTGAGCCAACCTCATCTAAACGATCAACGATTCCAAAGTTAGTAGTTCCAGAGGTAGCGACAACTGCAAACAGCCCATCTTTGATTTTCTTTGCTGCTTCAAGAACAGCTTTGCCTCTGAGCCTGCCATCAGTATCAACATCGGCTATGGCCACATCGATATCCATAACTCTTGCTGCAGCTTTTAGAGAAGAGTGTGATTCTTTAGATGCAATTATTGACCAACGCTTAGGAAGTTTCTGCCCCTGTTTCTTACGCTCTTGGATGGCAGTGTGTCGGGCCGTAACTAATGCGGAGAGGTTACCAAGTGAACCTCCTTGCACAAAGACACCACCAGCTGTTTTAGGTAAACCTACTTCTTTAGCAAGCCAAGCCAGAACTTCATTCTCAGCAAATACAGCACCTGATCCTTCGAGCCATGAACCACCATAAACAGAGGTAGCCGAAACCACTAAATCAAAAAGCGTTGCAGCTTTTGTTGGTGCCACAGGAATAAAACTTAGGTAACCAGGGTGATCTGTTGATATACAAGCAGGGGCTAAAACTTCTTCAAATACTTTGAGAGCCTTCTTGCCACCTAAACCTTTTTCAGAAATAGTTCCACTGGCATGTTTTTGTAAGAACTTTAGAGTCTGTGGACCATCTAGCGGAGCTGGATCTAAAGCCATGCGATCTCTTGCGTAATTGATTACATCTTCACGCAGGGCAATAGTCTCAGGAGTTGAGCTATGCATCTTGGCAGCGGCTTTGCTAGTCATGACTAAAGCCTAATCACGCGGTTGCTTGCGACGCTTAGTAATAGATAGAGCAAAACCGATCACACAGGCAGCAAAGATAACAATGGAGCCGATGTTGCGCTGCTGGGCTATCGCTTCACAGGAGGTCCAGTCATCTTGCTGGGGGACGGTGCAGTAATCAGGGCTAAAAAAGCCAATAGCTGAGGCAAGGATGCCAACCAGGGCAACCGTTGCGATCATTGCCAAAGAGTTGTTGCTGATTTCACGCTTAGCCATTTAGACCTTTATAGATTGAGTTCGAGATGTTTCGGCGAGAACAATTCCCGTCACCACTATTAAACCCCCAATTACCTCAAGAGTGG
>CANLDE010000074.1 GCA_947489235.1 Micrococcales bacterium | reverse complement strand
GTTCCAATTCCACCTGGGTTAGTTAGAGAAACGGTTGTTCCTGCAAAATCTTCAGCAGTTAGCTTGTTATCTCTTGCACGCTTTACTAGATCTTCATAGGCGTTTAGATATGTTGCGAAGTTAAGTCTCTGAGCCTTCTTAATGTTTGGAACTAGAAGAGCTCGGGTGCCATCAGGCTTTGGAATATCAATTGCTAAACCAAAGTTGATGTTGGCTGGTGACACTGCAGCAGGTTTGCCATCAATCTCTTCGTAGTAAACGTTTTGGCTTGGGAATTCTTTCAGTGCTCTCACAATGGCGTAACCGATGATGTGGGTGAAAGATACTTTGCCACCACGGGTTCTTCCTAGGTGAGAGTTGATCACAATTCGGTTATCGATAAGAAGCTTTGCAGGAATTGCTCTAACGCTAGTTGCAGTTGGGATAGTTAGAGATGCATCCATGTTGGCTGCCAATGTCTTTGACATACCTTTTAGAACATTGATCTGATCTTCGCCATCTTCTTCAACATCAGCAGCTTGCACTACCGGTGCTTGAGCAGGAATTGGTTGAGCCTGAGGTTCTACTCTTGTGGTTCTGGCGACTAGAGGAAGTGAGCCAGTGTTAGTAGTTACCGGTTGTGAAGTAGCTGGCTGAGAAACAATTGGGGTTACTGGAGCAGACGGTTGATTGCCCTGTTTGAGTTGGTGGTAACGCTCAAGGATAGGCTGCCATTCCTTGTCGATTGAATCCGGGTTTGCTAGCCATTGGCTATACATTTCATCAACTAACCACTCGTTAGCGCCGAATTCTTGACCAGATTGTGAGTTGTCGTCGGACAACGGATCACCTCTTACTTTCACGGAAACAATGCCTTCCAAGCCTACCAAGCCCACAAAGGTTGGATATTCAGGGTTATCCCCATCTAGAACCCAGTAAATGTGTTCTTGTATGCTTTAAGGGCTATGGATTATGACCCCTACCCTTCATCTATTGAAGTGATTTACCTATGAGCGAGTGGTACCTTCTCGCATTAGGTGTTGCCCTGACCCTCGGCACAGGCGTATTTGTCGCCTCAGAATTCTCCCTCATTAACCTTGAAAGAACTGAACTTGAAAAACGTCAAGCACAAGGTGAACGAGGTTTAAGCGCGAGTATTAGAGCATTAAAACTAACTAGCACTCACATCTCTGGAGCTCAGGTTGGTATCACCATTACCACCATGCTTACTGGCTACCTGGCTGAGCCATCGCTAGCTAAAATTCTCGAACCTAGTCTTAGCTTCTTAGGGTTGTCTTCAGGTACCCAACAGGCTTTATCTATTGGTATTTCTCTTGTCATTGCCGCGTTGTTTGCAACTCTGGTAGGTGAACTAATTCCTAAGAAGTTAGCGCTATCTTTACCACTAACAGTCAACAAGGCAGTTGTTAGGTTCCAACTTGTTTTCACGTTTATCTTCGGCTGGCTTATCTGGTTACTGAACACAACTGGAAATACGATTGTTCGATCAATGGGTATTGAACCTAAGGAAGAACTGAGTTCTTCTAGAACTGCTGAAGAACTGAGTTCACTCGTTCAAAGATCCGCAAGCTTGGGAGCTCTTGAACAGAGAACTGCTGATCTAATTACCAAAACACTTGAGTTATCTCAACTTACCGCAGCAGATGTTATGACTCCGAGAACTAAATTGACTTCTCTTGATGCCTCGGCAACAGTTCAAGATGTTATAGCTCTATCGCACAACACAGGATTTTCTAGATTCCCAGTCTTCACAGGTTCAACCGATGATGTCGATGGCATTGTGCATGTAAAAGCTGCAGCTTCTGTTCCTAGAGAAAAGCGCAACACAGTTCCAGCAACCGCGCTAATGGTTGAGCCTTTCCGAGTGCCAGAGACTATGTCTCTAGAGAAACTGATGGGTGTGCTCAGATCCCATGGACTTCAGCTAGCCATAGTTGTTGATGAGTATGGTGGCACAGCAGGAATTGTTACCTTAGAAGATTTGATTGAAGAACTAGTAGGTGAACTCGGCGATGAACATGATCGCGCAAAAGTTGAAATCACTGGAGGTAAAGATCAGTCTTATTCATTCCCTGGCATGTATAGACCAGATGAGTTACTTGAGAAACTTGCAGTGAATGTTCCTGAGGACGGCTCTTATGAAACCGTCGCAGGTTTTCTTATGTCGCAACTAGGCAGAGTCGCGGCCGTTGGTGATGAAGTCGTACTAGACAGCGGAGTGCTTCGAGTAGAGCGTATGGATGGCAGACGAGTGGACAGAATACGCTTCGTGCCAAATGTAATAGTTCCTGAGGCAGGTGACAAAAATGAGTAGTGCCTGGCTAGGTGTTTTCGCATTTGTCGGTTTGCTTTTGGCTAATGGCTTTTTTGTGGCTTCAGAGTTTGCAGTCTTCTCAGCCAGAAGAGCTCAGATTGAGCCAAGGGCAGAAGCAGGCTCAAAGCCTGCCAAGCTCACAATTAAGGGAATGGAAAACGTCAGCCTTATCTTGGCTACCTGCCAGCTAGGGGTAACCATTAGCTCCCTTTTGATTCTTATCGTTGTTGAGCCAAGCGTCCATGAATTACTAAAGGACCCTCTTCACCTGATTGGCCTCAGTGAAGAAGTTGAAGGTATCGCTTCATTCGCTATAACGCTTGTATTAGTTACTTTCTTGCATGTGCTTATCGGCGAAATGGTTCCTAAGAACATTGCTTTCTCAATTCCTGAAAGAGCGGCGCTGGTTCTAGTTCCAATCGCCTATGGTTTAGCCCTATTTATGAAACCAGTGGTTGTGTCCCTGAACGCAATTGCCAATGCAACTCTAAGAATGTTTGGAGTGAATCCTAAAAATGAAGCTAACACCGCATACACACTGGATCAGGTAGAAAACATTGTTGAGCATTCAACTCGTGAAGGTGTGCTCAGCGATGAAACCGGTGCGATTGGTAACACATTTGAATTCACCGACAAAAAGGTTCAAGACATTCTTGTTCCTATCGATCACCTAATAACTTTTACCCTTGAGGTCACTCCAAGAGAGATTGAACAGGCTGTTGCAAAGCATGGCTTTAGTAGATACATCATCCTTGATGAGCAGGGTGAAATAGAAGGTTACCTGCACCTCAAAGATGTTATTGATAGTGATGAAGAGGAAGCCGATGAACCAGTTCAGCGCAAATTGTTGAGGACAGTTAAATCTATTGGTGGAACTGTTGAACTTGAAGATGCTCTTGCTCTGATGAAAAGAGACAGACAGCACCTAATGGCTAACTTCAATGATGATGGCAAATTAGTAGGTCTTCTGTTCCTAGAAGACATTCTCGAAGAGCTTGTTGGCGAGGTAAAAGACGCCACCAGACGTGACTAGGCCGGGTAGGTTCCTCTAACGTATTGGTTTGGCCAGTAGTCAACTTCGACACCTAGTTCATGAGCTGCTCGTAGTGGCCAGTATGGATCTCTTAGCGAGAGCCTTCCAATCATGATGATTTCCACATCAGTAGTCTGCAATATCTCTTCCGCTTGCTTTGAATCTGTGATTAATCCAACTGCTGCTACTGGTGAATCAACTTCTTCAGCCACATCATTAGCTAGTGGAACTTGGTAGCCAGGACCAAAAGGAATCTGCACGCCAAGAACTAGTCCACCACTTGAGATATCAAATACATCAGCGCCTACTGCTTCACAAAGCTTGGCTACCTCTGCACACTGCTCAACTGTGAAGCCATCAGCTCTGTAGTCGGTAGCGGAGAATCTAACGATGACTGGGACATCTTCTCCTACTGCCTGCCTGATACCTTTCACGATGTCAACCAGATACTTGGCTCGCTTTTCTAAAGAGCCACCAAACTCATCTGTTCTTTGGTTTGTAATTGGTGAGAGGAACTGGTGCACAAGATAACCATGGGCTGCATGTATTTCAAGAACATCGAAACCAGCAGCGATAGATCGCTTGGCTGCATCAACCCAATCTTGAATTGAAGCGTATACCTCTTCAGTAGTTAGTTCATGAGGAGTGTTGTATTCAGGGAAAGCTTCACTAGTTGAAGAAACAGGTGTCCAACCACCATTTTCAACTGTGATAGCACCTTGACCTGACCAAGATCTAAAGTTACTTGCTTTTCGACCAGCATGAGCTAACTGAATGGCAGAAAGAGCACCATGTTCTCTAATGAAATCTGTTACATCTTTCCAAGCTTTAGCCTGGCCATCATTCCAGATACCGGTATCCCAAGGGCTGATTCGACCAGCAGGGTGCACAGCTGTTGCCTCACACATAACCAGCCCAGCACCACCAACAGCTCTAGAGCCTAGGTGCACAACATGCCAGTTAGAAGGCATGCCATCTTGGTTTTCGCAGGAATACTGACACATCGGTGCAATCCAGATACGGTTGCGGGAGGTCTTAGATCTAATGGTTATTGGTTCAAATAGCTTGGTCATAAACCCAGCCTAGTCAAGCCAATAAGTCTTCACGCCTAGACTTGTAAAAGGGAATAATCAAGGAGAACTCAGTTGCTAGCTAAACTTTTGCCGCGTCTTGGGGCATTGCCGCAGAAGTTCTGGTTCGTTCTTGCCATCTCACTGCTAGCTCAACTAACCCTTATT
>CANLDE010000073.1 GCA_947489235.1 Micrococcales bacterium | reverse complement strand
GCTGCCGTTGCCGAGGATGTTCCGAGTGAATTGCTCTCAACCAAATTTAAGGTGACTGCAGGATCTCTTGAGGCAGCTAATGACTAAAGAGAATGAGCAGGATGTTGCCATCGAGTTTTATTACAGAATGCGAGCGGCGGTAACAGGTCGTAAAGACAGAGACACTAAACGTCGTGAGAAGTCACAGCGTCAAAGCTCCCGCCCATTCGATGAAGGTAGAGCTCCAAAGACCCTTGCCAACACAATGGATGCTCTTATTCAGAACTTTGGTTGGCAATCCAAGGTGGCTGAAGGGGAATTGTTCTCAAACTGGAAAGAGCTAGTTGGTGATCGAGTTGCTGAGAGCAGCTTCCCGGAGGATCTTTCAAAAGGGGTTCTAACCGTTCGTTGCAAGAGCACCGCCTGGGCAACGCAGCTAAGACTCATGGGGAGCGACATTTTGGCAAAAATAGGTGAGCGTTTGCCAGATCTTGAGGTCAAAGAATTAAGGTTTATAGGCCCTCAGGCACCTAGTTTTAAGAGAGGTTTTAGGACTGTTCAGGGTAGGGGTCCCAGGGACACATTCGGGTAACCGAACCAAGACCGCTCTGCTCAATAAATAAGCACCATATAGCCAGTTATCCACAGGTAAACAAACCCTTAAATCACCCCCAAATAGGACCGATTTTGGGCTATTCAGAGACCTCAAAAAGGATAGAATTGACAAGTTAGTTACCCCGGATTTAGGTCACTTTATTGAAGGTGCAGTCGTGAGGGCCTGACTCGATGAAATAGGAGCTACACCCCCGTATGACCGATTCCAAAAAAGGCTATGACGCCTCCAATATTCAAGTTTTAGAGGGACTAGAGGCAGTCCGTAAACGCCCTGGAATGTATATCGGTTCGACCGGCCCTAGGGGTCTTCACCACCTCGTTTATGAGATCGTGGACAATGCTGTAGACGAAGCTCTAGCTGGCCACTGTAAAAACATCGACGTAGTCATTACCAAAGAGGGCTGGGTCAAGGTCGCCGACGATGGTCGAGGCATTCCAGTAGATATGCACCCGGTAGAGAAGAAGCCAGCTGTTGAAGTTGTGCTAACTGTCTTGCACGCAGGTGGAAAGTTTGGCGGAGGCGGTTACGCAGTATCAGGTGGCCTTCACGGTGTTGGTGCTTCTGTTGTTAACGCGCTATCAACTCAGCTAAACGTGATCGTGGCAAGAGATGGTTTCTTGTGGACCCAGAGCTACCTAGCTGGTGTTCCTATGGCACCTCTTGCAAAAGGTAAAGCAGCGGACTTCACTGGAACAGTAATTGAATTCTTACCAAGCCCAGAAATTTTTGAAACTGTTGATTTCGATTATGAGACTTTGCGCTCTAGATTCCAGCAGATGGCTTTCCTAAACAAAGGCCTAAGCATTTCTTTGCACGATGAAAGAAATGAACGTAGCGACAAGTTCATGTATGAAAACGGTTTGAAGGATTACGTTCAGTATTTAAACTCAGCGAAGAAAGTTGATTTAGTTCACGACGAGATCATCGCATTCGAATCAGAGAACGCACAAAAGTCGATGTCCTTAGAAGTTGCTATGCAGTGGACCAACGCATACAACGAGAGCGTGCACACATACGCAAACACAATCAATACCCACGAAGGTGGAACTCACGAAGAAGGATTTAGAACTGCTCTAACTTCTTTGCTAAACAAATACGCGCGTGATAAGTCTCTGCTAAAAGAAAAAGATGAAAATCTAACTGGTGACGATGTTCGTGAAGGACTAACAGCAGTTATCTCTGTTAAACTTGCTGAGCCACAATTCGAAGGTCAAACAAAAACCAAATTAGGTAACACTGAAGTTAAGGCTTTCGTTCAAAAGATCGCTCACGATAAGTTATCTGATTGGTTTGACAGAAACCCATCCATGGCAAAAGAGATTTGCCGCAAAGCGATTCAAGCTGCGACCGCTCGTTTAGCAGCTCGTAAAGCAAGAGAAGCCACTCGTAGAAAGGGTCTTCTCGAATCAACCGGTATGCCTGGCAAACTGCGTGACTGTTCATCAAGAGATCCAAGACTTAGTGAAATCTATATCGTTGAGGGTGACTCAGCAGGTGGTTCAGCTATGCGTGGAAGAGATCCTGAAACACAAGCTATTTTGCCGTTACGAGGAAAAGTTCTGAACGTTGAAAAAGCCAGACTTGACAGAGCTCTAGCCAACAGCGAAGTGCAAGCCTTGATCACAGCTTTCGGAACCGGTATCGGCGAAGACTTTGATGTGTCAAAGATTAGATATCACAAGTGTGTTCTTATGGCTGATGCCGATGTTGATGGACAACACATTCGCACACTTCTTCTAACTCTGCTTTATAGATTCATGAGACCACTTATTGAACACGGATATGTTTATCTAGCTCAGCCACCGTTGTATCGAATTAAGTGGAGTAACCATGAACATGAATATGTTTACTCGGATGCTGAGCGTGATGAGAAACTAGCAAGCGGACAAGCTGCAGGAAAGCGCATCCCTAAAGAAAACTCAATCCAGAGATACAAGGGTTTGGGTGAGATGGATTATGACGAGCTATGGGCAACCACAATGGATCCTGCACGTAGAACTCTTCTTCAGGTAACTCTCGATGATGCAGTTCGAGCAGATGAAATTTTTTCAACTCTTATGGGTGATGATGTTGAACTACGCAGAACATTCATTCAACAAAACGCGAAGGATGTTCGCTTCCTAGATATCTAGAGCGGGGAAATACTATGACTGAAAACAATGAACCAATCGTCGACAGAGTCGAGCAAATTGATCTAAACGTAGAAATGCAAAGGTCTTACCTTGACTATGCAATGAGCGTTATTGTCGGACGTGCACTTCCAGATGTTAGAGATGGGCTAAAGCCAGTTCACCGCAGAGTAATTTATGCGATGTATGACGGCGGTTACAGGCCAGACAAGCAGTTCTCAAAGTGTTCTCGCGTTGTTGGTGACGTCATGGGTCAGTACCACCCGCACGGAGATGGCGCTATCTATGACACCCTTGTTCGTCTTGTTCAAGAGTGGAACCTCCGCTATCCACTAGTAAATGGGCAGGGTAACTTTGGTTCCCCAGGTAACGACGGGGCAGCAGCTCCTCGATACACAGAGTGCCGCATGGCACAGCTTGCTCTTGAGATGGTTCGAGACATCGATGAAGAGACAGTTAACTTCCAAGACAACTATGACGGTAGAACACAGGAACCAACAGTTCTACCTAGCCGTATCCCTAACCTACTTATCAACGGATCTATTGGTATCGCTGTTGCCATGGCAACCAACATTCCTCCTCACAACCTAAGAGAAGTTGCAGAAGGTGCTCAGTGGGCTCTAGCTAACCCAGGTGCATCTCCAGAAGAATTGCTCACTGCGTTGATGCAGCGAATCAAGGGACCTGACTTTCCAACAGCTGCAACCATTCTTGGATCTCAAGGAATCAAGGATGCATATAGAACAGGTCGTGGTTCAATCACAATGCGAGCAATCGTAAATGTTGAAGAACTGCAGGGAAGAACCTGTCTAGTTGTTACTGAACTTCCTTACCAAGTAAACCCAGACAACTTAGCTCTGAAGATCGCTGAATTAGTTAAGGAACAAAGACTAACCGGCATCGCAGATATCCGTGACGAGACTTCAGGTAGAACAGGTCAACGTCTAGTAATCGTCTTGAAGAAAGATGCAGTTGCTCAGGTAGTTCTAAATAACCTATACAAGTTCACTCCACTGCAGGAAAACTTCAGTGCAAACATGTTGGCTCTTGTCGACGGTGTTCCTAGAACTTTGAGCCTTGATGGATTCATCACTTACTGGATCGCCCATCAGATTGAAGTCATTGTTAGAAGAACTACCTTCCGTCTAAGAAAGGCCGAAGAGCGCGCACATATTCTGCGCGGTTATCTCAAGGCACTCGACGCTCTTGATGAAGTAATCAAACTCATTAGAGCAAGTGCAACAGCAGACGATGCTCGTGAAGGATTGATCAAACTTCTTGAAATCGATGACTTGCAGGCAAGAGCAATCTTGAACATGCAGTTGCGACAGCTTGCCGCTCTTGAAAGACAAAAGATTATTGATGAAGCAGCGGAACTTGAAGCACTGATTATTGAATATAAGGCAATCATTGCTGACCCTGACCGTCAAAGAACTATCGTTAGCGAAGAACTTGAAGAAGTAGTCAAGCGTCATGGTGATGAAAGACGAACTCAAATTCTTCCCGGTGAAGATGGTGTTACTGATCTTGATCTAATTCCTGAAGAAGAAATGGTTATCACTATTACTCGAGGTGGGTACATCAAGAGAACTAAGAGTGATAACTATCGTTCACAACATCGTGGTGGTAAGGGTGTGAAGGGTGCAAGCCTGAGAGCAGACGATGTAGTTGAACATTTCTTTGTTACAACTACTCACCACTACCTACTCTTCTTTACAAACAAAGGTCGCGTGTATCGCACCAAAGCTTATGAAGTTCAAGAAGCAGGAAGAGATGCCAAGGGTCAGCACGCAGCTAACCTCCTGGCATTGCAACCAGATGAAAAGATTGCTCAAGTTCTAGACATTCGTGACTACCAACAGGCTGAGTATCTAGTGATGGCAACTAAGTCCGGTTTGGT
>CANLDE010000072.1 GCA_947489235.1 Micrococcales bacterium | reverse complement strand
TCTGGAATATTGATTAGCTCAGCAATTGCTACTCGAAGAGATTCGATTCTTGCAGAGGTCAGTCTCAAACGATCCTGCAGCGCGGTACTCATATCAACTGCTTGCCCGTTTTCGATATCTACTTGGTTAGCAGCAAGAAGTTCTTCAGTTCTCTCAGAAAGCAGAACAGAAACAGATTTTAGAATCTCGTTCTTATGGGCAGAGGTAATAAGACCTAAGCTCTTAGAAGCGCTCTTGGCAGCTTTGATTAGTTCTAGCGCAGACATTAGTTATCTTCCATGCCTTGGAACCAAGTTCCAACTCTAGAACCGCTAAGAACCTCTTGAGCATTACCAATTGAGGTAAGGATTACCGTGATGCCTTTATCAGTTGCAGTTCTGGCTGCACCTAGTTTGGTTTCAGCTCCACCAGTACCAACAGCGCTAGTTGAACCACCCAGTTTGATTGAACTTAGGTCATCTCTAGGTTCAACCCATTCAATCTTCTGAGCACCTGCTTCTGTTGGTGGTCTATCGTAAAGCGCATCAACATCAGAGAGCAAGATCAGAGCATCTGCATCGACAAGTATTGCAACAAGAGCAGCTAGACGATCGTTATCGCCAAAGCGAATTTCAGCTGTTGCAACAGTGTCGTTCTCATTAACGATTGGAAGAACTTTGAGTTCAAGCAGTTTGTTTATTGCTAACTCAGCGTTAGTGCTGGTCTCTTCTAGCTCTAAGTCCTGGGCTGTTAGCAATACCTGACCGGAGAGGATGTCGAATCTCTCTAGGCTTGCTTGGTATTTAGCCATCAGTCTTGATTGCCCAACAGAAGCTAAAGCTTGGGAAGTTGCTAGGTCGGTTGGCTTTGAATCAAAAGAAAGCAGTGGCATACCGGTAGCAATAGCACCGGAGGTAACAAGAACTACTTCTTGTCCGTTCTGGATGGCTTTAGCAATTGCTTCAACTAGTGAATCTAGGTTCTTGGAGTTCTCTCCGGTAATCGAAGAAGAGCCAACTTTGACAACAATGCGCTTAGCTTTAGGGATATCTCTGTGATCGGCTAGCTTCATTTGTCGTCCTCTTGACCTTCTGCCTTTGCATCAGGGTCTTCTGTTGAGCCTATTTCATAAGCAACAGGTGTTGGGTTGCCTTCTGCAGCCATCTCTTCACGCATCTTGGCTCTAGCATCCATCATTTCCTGATATTCGCGTCTGCGCTGGATGTTTGTTCTTCTATCGTTTAGATCAAGTCTTGGGTCTGTTCCACGAGGAGCAGCAATCAGCTCGCCAGCAGATGAAATAGTTGGCTCCCAGTCGAAGATGATTCCATCGCCTGGGCCAATAACAACAGTTGAACCTGCAACAGCACCAGCTTTAAGAAGTTCATCTTCAAGACCAAGCTTGGCGAAACGATCACCCAGGAATCCAACCGCTTCTTCGTTTCCAAACATGGTTTGAGCAACCCAGCGCTCTGGCTTGGTTCCTAGTACTCTAAAGAACTCTTCACCACTTGACTCTTCTTTACGAACGATGAACTTGTTATCGTCCTTACGAGCGTGCAGCAGGTTGATTCTAGGCTTTGGTGGAATAGCAGCCTTAGCTGTACGATGAGCGTTTACTAGCTCTGCAAGAGCAAAGTTCAACTCTCTTGTTCCTTCGTGGCTAACCGCAGAGATTTGGAAGACGCGGTAACCGCGAGCTTCAAGTTCTGGCTTTACAAACTCTGCTAGCTCTCTACCTTCAGGAACGTCAATCTTGTTTAGAGCAATAAGTTGTGGTCGTTCGTGGAGCGGTAGTTCACCTTCTGGAACTTCGTAGGCAGCTAGTTCTTTCAGGATTAGATCAAGATCGCTGATTGGGTCTCTACCTGGTTCTAGAGTTGCACAGTCCAAAACATGAAGCAGCGCAGCACAGCGCTCTACGTGACGTAGGAACTTGAGTCCTAGCCCTTTACCTTCGCTAGCACCTTCAATAAGACCAGGCACATCAGCAACAGTGAATCTGGTTCCACCGGCTTGAACTACACCTAGGTTTGGGTGCAGGGTTGTGAAAGGGTAATCAGCAATCTTAGGTTTTGCAGAACTGATTGATGCAATCAGGGAAGACTTACCGGCTGATGGATAACCAACTAGTGCAACATCAGCAACTGATTTGAGTTCGAGAATAATCTCGCCCTTCCAACCAGGAACTCCGAGAAGAGCAAAGCCTGGGGCTTTACGTTTTGAGGATGCGAGGGCAGCGTTACCTAATCCACCCTGACCACCTTCAGCAACAACTAGTTCAATGCCTGCTTCATCAAGGTCAGCGATGATCTTGCCATCAGCAGATCTAATGACTGTTCCGATTGGAACTGGAAGAACAACGTCTTTACCGGTTGCGCCGTTTCTGAAATCTCCGGCACCGTCGCCACCATCGCCACCAGCTCGGTGAGAGTTGAAGTGGAAATCTAGAAGAGTAGTTACGTTTGGGTCTGAAATCAAAGAAATAGAACCACCGTTACCACCGTCGGCACCATCAGGACCAGCTAGCGGCTTGAACTTTTCACGCTTCACAGAAATACAACCATCGCCACCATTTCCGGCGCGCAGGTGAAGAGTCACTTGGTCTACGAATGTAACCATGATTGACTCCTTCCTTTAAAGACAGAAGGCGAGCACTTTGGCTCGCCTATCTGAATAAATCTTTTCGCTTTAGTTTTTGCGAACCTTACGCAGCAACAACGATGTTGACGACCTTGCGGCCACCCTTTTCACCGAACTGCACTGAACCTGCAGCTAGAGCGAATAGAGTGTCGTCCTTGCCACGGCCCACGTTGCGACCTGGGTGGAAGTGTGTGCCACGCTGACGAACAATGATTTCACCTGCATTGACTTCTTGACCTGAGTAACGCTTAACACCTAGACGCTGAGCGTTGGAGTCGCGACCGTTTCGGGTTGAGGAAACACCTTTTTTGGATGCCATTTGCTAAATCCTTACTTGATCTCTGTGACCTGGACACGGGTTAGGTCTGCGCGGAAACCCTGACGCTTCTTGTAACCGGTCTTGTTCTTGTACTTCTGGATAACAATCTTTGGACCACGAAGGTTACCTAGGACAGTTGCAGTTACCTTTACCTTGGCAAGAGCCTCAGCTTCGTGGGTAACCTTGTCGCCATCAACTAGCAAAAGAGCAGGTAGCTGAATTGAGCCACCAGCCTGTGCCTTTAGACGGTCAAGCGTGACGATGGTGCCTACTGACACCTTTTCCTGGCGGCCACCCGCGCGGACTACTGCGTAAACCACAGATATACCCTTTGTTCGAAAATTCTTGGATTTGGTTGCTCTTTAGGCAACAAGGTCTAATCTTACCTGTGCCTTAGGCGCTGGTCAAACCCCTTTTGCCTATGTTTTTCTACCTAATTGGTAGATCCAGGGGTGATTTCTCCCCCACTGGTGACTCGGCGGGACTTACGTTTAGTAGGTTCTGCCTGAGGTAGTGCTTCTAGAACGGTTTCAAGGGTCTTTGGAGCTGGTTCCTGGGTGCTTAGCGTGCTGGCCGCAATCTTAGACATTAGGTTCTTAGCTTCCTCAGCCTTCTCAGCGGTAACTACCTTGGCAGGCTCAACTCGAGGCTTAGAGTCCTGATTTTGGTTCTGATTCTGGTTTTGGTCGCGATTTCCCTTGTTTTTGTTCTTGTTTTTGTTCTTGTTGTTGTTATTTTGCTTCTGGGGACGGTCATCGTCTTCAATGTGCTTGTTCTTTAGAACTGGCTCGTGGTGAACAATCACTCCACGACCAGCACAAACCTCACAAGGCTCGCTGAAGGCTTCAAGTAGTCCAATACCGATCTTCTTTCGAGTCATCTGGACTAGACCGAGGGAGGTAACCTCAGCAACCTGGTGCTTGGTTCTATCTCTAGATAGGCATTCCATTAGTCGTCTAAGCACTAGGTCACGGTTGGATTCAAGGACCATGTCGATAAAGTCAACGACGATAATTCCACCGATGTCTCGAAGACGTAGCTGACGAACAATTTCCTCAGCTGCTTCCAAGTTGTTCTTGGTTACTGTCTCTTCAAGGTTTCCACCAGAACCGACAAACTTACCGGTGTTAACATCCACCACTGTCATAGCTTCAGTTCGGTCGATGACTAACGAACCACCTGAAGGTAGGAAGACCTTACGGTCAAGTGCCTTGATAATCTGCTCGTTGATTCTGAAGTGATCGAAAGCATCTCCAGTTCCTGAGAATCGTTCAACACGCTCTAGAAGATCTGGTGCAACATCTTTCAGGTAACCCTGAATTGTTGCGTAAGGAGCATCTCCGTCAATAATCATCTTCTGGAAGTCTTCGTTGAAGACATCTCTAACAATCTTGATTAGTAGGTCTGGTTCGCTGCTTAGAAGTGAAGGAGGGTTTGAGATTTCAGCGTTACGGCTAATCTCTTCCCATTGAATCTGCAATCTTTGAACATCTTCAGTCAGTTGTTCTTCAGTTGCACCTTCGGCAGCGGTTCTAACAATCACGCCTGCATCTGGAGGAAGAATCTCTTTCAAGATCTTCTTCAGGCGGTTACGTTCTGATTCTGGAAGCTTTCGGCTAATACCATTCATATTGCCGTTAGGAACATAAACCAAGTAACGACCAGGCAGTGAAACCTGTGAGGTTAGACGAGCTCCCTTTTGACCAACAGGATCTTTAGTTACCTGAACCAAAACCTTGTCACCAGATTTGAGAGCAAGCTCAATCTTTCTAGGCTGGTTACCAACTTCTGCTAGTTCCCAGTCAACTTCACCTGAATACAAAACAGCGTTACGGCCACGACCGATGTCAACGAAGGCAGCCTCCATTGAAGGAAGAACGTTCTGAACTTTACCTAAGTAAACATTTCCAATAAGTGAAGAGTCCTGTGCTTTAGCAACATAGTGCTCAACCAAGATCTTGTCTTCTAGAACACCAATCTG
>CANLDE010000071.1 GCA_947489235.1 Micrococcales bacterium | reverse complement strand
GCACCAAGAGGCTGGTAGGCAGAGGTAATACCCTTTGCACAAACCAACATGTCTGGCTCTAATCCGTAACGCTCGCTAGCAAACATTGTTCCAATGCGTCCAAAACCATCAATGGTCTCATCGGCTACCAACAGAACGTCATACTTATCGCAAATCTCGCGGACTCGCTTGAAGTATGAAGGTGGGGATGTGAAACAACCACCAGAGTTCTGAACTGGCTCAATGAAGAACGCAGCAACGGTATCTGGATCTTCAAACAGAATCATTTCTTCAACTCTGTCTGCAGCCCACATCGCAAAGGCTTCTTCATTTTCGAAGTCATCCTGAGCTCTGTACCAGTTGGTGTTTGGGACTCTGAAGGTGCTTGGAACTAGAGGTTCAAACATCTTCTTCATAGATGGGATACCAGTTAGCGACAGGGCACCGTGTGATGTGCCGTGGTAGGCAACAGCGCGGGTAAGTACCTTATGCTTCATTGGCTTGCCAGTCATCTTGAAGTACTGCTTGGCTAGTTTCCAGGCAGTCTCGTTAGCCTCGCCACCACCGGTGGTGAAGAAAACTCGACTTAGGTTTTTAGGTGCATACGAAAGTATGCGCTCAGCTAGTTCAATAGCTGGCTCGTGTGCGTGTGACCAGAGTGGGAAGTAATCTAACTTCTTCATCTGTTTCGCTGCTGCTTCCGCTAATCTTTCACGACCGTGTCCAACGTTCACAGCAAACAGTGATGAAATTCCATCAAAGTATTTCTTGCCGTTAATGTCCCAGAAGTGATGTCCCTCAGCTTTGGTGATGATGGGCATATCTGTTTTCTGGAATGGACTGTGACGGGTGAAGTGCAAAAACAAATTGTCCTTTGCAGCTTGTTGCAGCATTGCCGGGGTTGCTTCTTTACCTGCTCGACGAGCGTCAAGAAGCGGAGTGGCGTGGTCGGCTGTTGCTTTGGCCTGCTTTGCAGGAGCCTTATCTCGCTTTAAAGCTGAGACAAGCTTTCGGGCTATGCTCTCCTTGATTGCCATTTGATATCACTCTTTACATTGTGTTTGTGTTTCATTTTTGAATTGCCGAATGGCAATCCACTTTGAGTATCAAAAGATACCCAAACCTATTTAGCTATCTAACACCCCAGTTGTAGAACTGCTTGTGGAGCTTGAGATACACAAAGGTCTCAGTAGAGAGCACTTCTGGAAGTGATCTGATCTTTGTGTTTAGAACATCGATTAGGTCTTGGTCGTTTTCCACTACGACTTCAACCAGGATGTCAAAAGAGCCTGCGGTCATCACTACATAATCCGCTTCAGGCATTGCTGATAATTTGTTGGCCAGCTCTGTCATGTCGCCACTGCATCGAATGCCAATCATTGCCTGACGATAGAAACCCAACTGCAGAGGGTCGGTAACTGCTACCACCTGCATCACTCCAGATTCTTGAAGCTTCTGCATTCTCTGGCGAACAGCTGCTTCACTGAGGCCTACAGCCTTGGCTATCTCGCTATAAGGCTTACGACCGTCAGTCTGAAGCTGCTCGATGATCTCCTTTGAGATGTCATCGAGAACTGACGCCTTTGCCCGGTCTGTTCTAGCCATACTGCGATTTTGGCACACTTTTTGCCATTTTGGTCCTGATTTCGAACCAAATTTACCAATTTGGTATAGATTCCGTATCAATTGGGCCTTTTTACCTACGGATTGGTTCTGATTCTTCTGGTTGTAATAGTCTTTAGACATTAGAAATACTGAATGTTTACCCTTTTATAAGGCTCGAAGGAGAGTTTTCAAATGGCACAGGAACTAAAAAACTTCATCAATGGCAGCCATGTAGCTGCAAAGTCAGGTGAAACCCTAGACATAATCAACCCTGCAAATGGCGAAGTTTATGCAACATCCCCGGTCTCTAATGAAAGTGATGTTGACACCGCCTATAAGGCAGCCGACAAGGCTTTTGAAACTTGGAGTCAAACTACTCCTTCCGAGCGCCAACTAGCGCTATTTAGAATCGCAGACGCTCTAGAAGCTCGCGCTGAAGAGATGGCTGATGTTGAATCTCGTAACACAGGTAAGCCACGAAGCACTTTGGTTGAGTATGAAGTTATGGTTTCTGTCGATCAGATTCGCTTCTTCGCTGGTGCTGCTAGAAACCTTGAAGGTAGAGCTACCGCTGAGTATGCAAAAGATCACACTTCATCAATTAGAAGAGAACCTATCGGTGTAATAGGTCAGGTAACTCCTTGGAACTATCCATTGAATATGGCTACTTGGAAGTTTGCTCCTGCAATTGCTGCAGGTAACACAATAGTTCTAAAGCCATCGGATACAACACCTGCATCAACACTGTTACTTGCTGAAATTGCTAGCGAATTCTTACCAGCAGGTGTCTTCAACGTTGTTACAGGAAACCGTGACACAGGACGAGCAATGATTGAGCACGAAACCCCACAGATGGTTTCTATCACCGGTTCAGTTCGTGCGGGTATGGAAGTTGCTAAGAGTGCAGCTCTAGATCTAAAGCGAGTGCACCTTGAACTTGGTGGAAAAGCACCGGTAATTGTTTTTGCTGATGCAGATCTTCACAAAGCTGCAGCACAGATTGTTGTTGCTGGTTTCTTTAACGCAGGTCAAGACTGTACAGCTGCTACTCGTATCTTGGTGCACGAGAGCGTTCACGATGAGTTCGTTGCAATTCTTACAGCTGAAGTTAAGGCAAATGCAATCACCGGTGACCCAAGCAGAGATGACATCTTGTTTGGTCCTGTGAACAACGTTAACCAGTTGGCTCAGGTTACTGGCTTCATTGACCGACTACCAGATCACGCGTCCATTGCTATTGGTGGAAAAGCTATTGCTGGTGCAGGTTACTTCCACGAAGCCACTGTATTAACTGGTCTAAAGCAGGCCGATGAGCACATCCAGCGTGAGATCTTTGGTCCTGTTGTAACAGTGCAGAGCTTTAAGGATGACGCAGAAGCTATGCGTTGGGCTAATGATGTGAAGTACGGTTTGGCTTCATCTGTTTGGACCAGCAACCACACCAGAGCGATGCGTTTTGCTAAGGGCTTGAACTTTGGTTGTGTTTGGATTAACACTCACATTCCACTAGCTGCTGAAATGCCTCACGGTGGTTTCCGTCACTCCGGTTACGGTAAAGACCTGTCGATGTATGGCTTTGAGGACTACACCCGCATCAAGCACGTCATGAGCTACATCGGCGACTAGCCTTCAAAAAACTATCTGCCCGTTATCCACTTAAGGATGGCGGGCATTAGTTTTACCTGCTTATTAGGGCAACATCTAGTTATGCGTTGGTTAGCCCTGATCCCTGGACTTTTACTTGGGGTAGTGATGGCGTTGGTCACAGGTATGTGGCAATTTGCACTATTCACCTTTGTCAGTGTGCTCTCGGCAGCGCTGACCATGGCACTTATTCGTAAGAAGCGTCGAGAACCAGATATTGATTACAGCGATCAGCCATTATGGGTGAGTTCTTCCGCTCTAGCGATAGGGGACAAGGTGCTACCTAAGACCGGCTGGTTCTTTAAAGAGCAATACAGCGATGTCTTTTATGAACACTTCACTAAGCTCTCAGCAGATAGAGAGGTGTCACAAAGAACTAGAGAACTGGAAGCTAGTTTTTATCGAGCCCGAAGAGTCGGTGCACTTCCTTTTTGGGCTGGCGTAGCCGATGCCAACAATCTGGAATTTGATCTAGTCGCCGATGGCCCACACTGTCTTATCGTTGGCTCAACTGGCTCTGGTAAGAGTGAGTTTCTAAAACTCATTACTTCATCGCTTTTGGCAGGAGTGAAACCTGGATTGATCCAGCTGGTACTTGTTGACTTCAAAGGCGGGGCTGCTCTTCGCGGCATAAATCAGCACCCTGCAGCACTAACTCTGGTCACAGATCTCGACGAGGGCAGGCATGAGCGATTTTGGCTCTACTTGTCAGGTGAACTCAAAAGACGAGAACACCTTTTGGCTGAGGCAAGCGTATCTGCAATAGATGCAATGCCCAACCTTGCCAGGTTGATAGTTCTGGCAGATGAACTGCCAGCCATTATTAGTTCTCACCCACTGGCCATTGGCACACTCGATGCCATAGCTGCTAGAGGTAGGTCCTTAGGTGTTCACTTGATTGCTACTAGTCAATCTTTGTCAGGCATACCAAGGGCATTGATAACTAATCTCACCATGCGTTTTGCCTTGGGTTCGATTGACCCAGGCGATCTAATCTCGCTGTTGCCAACTATGAGAGCAGGAGCTTCTAATTCTGCTCGCGCAATTGCAATCTGGGGGAGTAATACTTGCTCTTTTGATTTTCCAATCTCTAAAATAATTCCAAACCTTGGTGATTCAAAACTCTTTCCTGAACTAGTAAGCGGATGGTCAAATGGATTACCCCTGCAAGTTCAATCCGAGAATGGTTTAGTTGGAGTTTTTGATATACCTAGCCAACAACGCTTTGAAAATCTGCTCTTCGAAGATCTGAGGAACTCTTCAGTGTTGGTAGTTGGTGCAAAGGGGACAGGTAAGACTACTTTCTGTGAGACCGCGAAGTCGTGGCCCAATGCAATTGTTTTGGACTGCCCAAGTGTTGAGCAACTAGAACAGGCATTTCAATCTGGCGGACAGGTTGTGTGCGCAATGTCCAGTTCATTCCTGATGCCACTTGCATTACAGCGAAAATTTGAAAACATCATTTACCTGCGACAAGGTAACTTCGATCAACATCTAGCGGCGGGACTACCAAAGAATCAATGGAGTGAGAAGACTCCGCCAGGTCGTGGCTGGTTCAAGAATCTATCGATTCAGCTGGCTATGCCAAGACCTTTGCAGAATCAACATAATCAAGTCCGTGAGCATCAGCTACAGGCTGACTAACTAGCGATCCATCGTGAGTGTTTAGCCCAAGAGCCAACGCAGTATCTTGCTGGCAGGCAGCCAACCAGCCCTTGTTGGCAAT
>CANLDE010000070.1 GCA_947489235.1 Micrococcales bacterium | reverse complement strand
GGGTATCTGGGGTAAGCGCATGATGGACTTCGCACCTAAGTTGGAGGGTAACTAATGGCTAAAGCTAACCTGATGGATTACGACAAGGCTCTAGAGCTTTATGAAGTTGTCATTGGTCTAGAGGTTCACGTCGAACTCAATACCAACACCAAGATGTTCTGTGGTTGTAAGAACGACTTTGGTGATGAACCAAACACCAATGTCTGCCCAATCTGTATTGGTCTTCCTGGATCACTTCCTGTAGTGAACCGCAAAGCAGTTGAATCATCTATTTCAATTGGTTTATCACTTGGCTGCCAGATAACTCCAACTGGAGGATTTTCTAGAAAGAACTACTTCTATCCAGATTTAGCTAAGAACTACCAGACCTCACAGTTCAGAGATCCAATCGCATTTGATGGACAACTGGATGTTGAAGTGCCATCAGGCAATAAGTTCACAGTTCAGATCGAACGAGCACACATGGAAGAAGATGCTGGAAAGTTAACTCACATCGGTGGGGCAACAGGTCGTATCCAAGGTGCGGAATACTCACTAGTTGATTACAACCGTGCCGGTGTTCCACTGGTTGAAATTGTTACTAGACCAGTATTTGGTGCAGGTGCAGAAGCTCCTGAACTAGCAGCTGCTTATGTTCGTTCAATCAGAGAGATTGTTAAAGCTCTTGGTGTTAGCGATGCTCGCATGGAACGTGGAAACGTTCGCTGTGATGCCAACGTTTCAATCAGACCGCACGGTCAAGAAAAGCTTGGCACCAGAACAGAGACTAAGAACGTTAACTCACTTAGATCTATTGAACGTGCAGTTAGATACGAAATCCAAAGACAAGCAGCAATTCTTTCTGCTGGTGGAACTATCACCCAGGAGACTCGTCACTGGCACGAAGACAAAGGTTCAACTAGTGCCGGACGACCTAAGTCTGATGCTGATGACTACCGTTACTTCCCAGAGCCAGATCTAGTTCCTGTTGAGCCATCAACTGAACTAATTGAGAAGCTCAGAGCATTACTACCTGAGAACCCAGCCGATAGACGTAAGCGTCTAGCAGGCGAGTGGGGCTTTGCTGAAATGGAATTCAGAGATGTTGTTAACGCAGGCCTCATGGACTTTATTGAAGAGGCAGTTGCAGCAGGGGCTAAGCCTCAGGCTGCTCGTAAGTGGTATTCAGGTGAGATTGCACGTATTGCTAACTCAGAAGATAAAGATGTTTCAGAGATGAACATCACTCCTTCACAGGTGGCAGAGATCGCGACACTTGTCGAGTCAGGCAAGATCAATGACCGCATTGCTCGTGAAGTTCTATCTGCTGTATTAGCGGGAGAAGGATCACCTACTGAGATTGTTTCTTCAAGAAACCTTGAAGTTGTTTCAGACGACGGTGCTCTTATAGCCGCTATCGATGAAGCTCTAGCTAAACAACCTGATGTTCTTGAGAAGATCCGTGAAGGTAAAGTTCAAGCAGCAGGAGCAGTCATTGGTGCAGTTATGCAAGCCATGAAGGGCCAAGCAGATGCAGCTCGTGTTAGAGAACTAGTTCTTGAAAGAGCAAATCAGTAAATCTTAAATTGAAAAACCCAAGGCTAATAACCTCGGGTTTTTTACTATTTGGGGTGAGTAACGGGACTTGAACCCGCGACATCCTGGACCACAACCAGGCGCTCTACCAGCTGAGCTATACCCACCATGTTTCACTTCGGACTAGCCGAAATCAACTTCTAAAGTTTATCAGTCTTGATGCCCGCAGCCAATGCTTGAGCTTCTTCAATTGAAGGACCAGGGCCCTCAACGAATACACTCTTGCGGTAATACTTGAGCTCTTCAATGGATTCAAGGATGTCAGCTAGGGCTCGGTGTCCACCGTCCTTCTTAGGGGCTTGGAAATAGGCCCTTGGATACCAACGCTTTGATAGTTCCTTGATGGTTGAGACATCGATGTTTCTGTAATGCAGGTGGTCATCAAGAGCTGGCATGTATCTGGATATGAACATACGATCTGTCCCAATGGTGTTACCAGCAAGGGGAGCAGTCTTTGCATTTGGAATGTATTTCTTGATGTATTCAAGAACCTGTGCTTCAGCATCAGCTAGATCAATGCCCGAGGCAAATTCATTAATCAGGCCAGACTCTGTATGCATGTTACGCACATAGTCACCCATCGCTTCGATCGTTCCTTCGCGAGGCTTGATGACTAGATCGATGCCCTCGTCCAAAACATTGAGATCGAAATCGGTTATGACTGCAGCAATTTCGACTAGGCACTCTGTTTCAGGGTTAAGCCCTGTCATCTCGCAGTCAATCCAGACTAAGTATTCAGGTATGTTCATTGTTCCTTCAAACTAAACAGAGCCCCCGACATCGGTAGGCTCTGACTAGTTTACCCTTAGGGCTAAGCGGTCTTAGCGGTTGACTTACGCTTTGGAGCGGCCTTGGCTACAGCCTTTTTAGCAACTGGCTTTTTAGTAGCTTTAGCAATCTTCTTGTTTGCCTTACGCTCTTTTCTTCCCTCAACTAAGCGGTATAGAACTGGAACGATAACCAGAGTAAGAATGGTTGAAGAGAACAGGCCACCGATAACTACAACTCCCAGAGGCTGAGAGATGAAGCCGCCGGAACCGGTGAAGCCTAGAGCCAAAGGAGATAGAGCTCCGATAGTTGCCAAAGCAGTCATCAGGATAGGACGCAGTCTCTGACGAGCACCATTGATGATTGACTCTTCAAACGGCATACCTTGGGTGCGGTACTGGTTGATGAGGTCAATAAGAACAATGGCGTTAGTAACAACGATTCCAACTAGAAGCAACATACCGATCAGAGCTGGAAGACCAAGGGCAGTATTTGTTACTAGTAGCGCAACAAAGGCACCGGTAGCTGCGAACGGGATAGAAACAAGCAGAACCAAAGGCTGAGCCAAGCTTCTAAATGTTGCCACCATGATCAGATAAACAATTGCGATAGCTGCAAGTAGAGCTAGGAGCAACTGACTAAATGATTCTGCCTGGTCAGCAGATACTCCACCGATAGGAAGAAGTGTGCTGCCAGCTGGCATGTTATCTGTCAGTGCATCAACCTTCTCGGCAACCTGCATGGTGATAGCACCTAGGCTTGCATCCTTGTTTGGAGTTAGTGAAACAGTTGCTGCACGGTCTCCATCCTTGGTTGTGATCTTGGTTGGGACTGCAACTAGTTCAACCTTGGCAATCGCACCAAGTCTTACCTGACCGAATGGGCTTAGCGGAATTGCTTTTACTTCAGCAATAGTCGCTGGAACATTCTCAGACTTGATGTAGATATCGGTCTGCTTGTTGTCGATGTTGATTGTGCCAACAGACTGTGGGCTCATCGCATTTGATACAAGTGTTGAAACAGCAATTTCACTTAAGCCAACACGGGTAGCAGCAATGCGATCAACAGTTACCTTTAGAGTTCTCTGCTTCTCAGACAAGGTAGTAACAACATCAGGGGAGACGTTGTCAATCTTTCCTTCTAGAGCATCCTGAACCTTCTTGATACCAGCACGTAGCTGCTCATCAGTCTTAGCAGTAACAGTTACATCGATAGTTCCACTTGAACCAAATGATTGACCTGATTCGAAGCTGACCTTACCTAGAGACTTTTCTGCATCAAATAGTTTCTGCATCTTGGCTTGGAAGGCATCACCATTAACAGATTCATCAATAGAAACCTGAATCTGGATTCCACCAGCTGACTGACCGAAAGCAACACGGCTATCACCGGTTCCACCAATGGTTGTAGTAACAGCAACAGTGTCGCCACTATCTAGCAGAATCTTCTCCACACCTTCAGCAGCAAGAGCCTTCTCTTCAAGAGAAGCACCTAGAGGTACCTGCTGGGTGATGCTGAATGTTGTTGAACCTGAGCTTCCGATAAAGTTGGTCTTGATCAGTGGAACTAAACCAAAGGTAAACACTAGAACTAGACCAGAGGCAACCAGGGTAATTACTGGACGCTTCTGAGTTCCTGTAAGAACTGGAATGTAAATACGCTGAAGAATTGACTTCTTCTCTTGCTCTTCCTCTTCTTTACGGGCATTCGCAGCAAACTTTCTAGCTTGTGCTTCTGTCATACCTGCTTCAACTGCTGGAGTCTTTAGGAACCAGTAGGCAATAACAGGAACGATAGTTAGAGATACAAATAGTGAAGCTAAGAGAGCTAAAGCGAAGGTCAGTGCGAATGGTCTAAACAACTGACCGACAAGTCCTCCAACAACAGCGATAGGTAGGAACACAGCAACTGTGGTCAAGGTAGCTGCAGTAATAGCCCCAGCTACTTCACGAACAGAGTTCAAGATAGCTTCAACCTTCTTCTCGCCATAGGCAAGGTGTCGATTGATGTTTTCAATCACCACAATGGAGTCATCCACCACACGACCAATAGCGATAGTTAGCGCGCTCAAGGTAAAGAGGTTTAGGGAATAACCAAAACCAGATAGACCAATAAAAGCAACCAATAGCGATGTTGGGATTGAGATTGCTGTTACTAGCGTTGATCTCCAAGATCTTAGGAACACCAAGATAATCAGAATCGCAAAGGTAAGACCAAGAAGACCTTCTTTAACTAGGTCAGAAATGGACTTCTCTACAAAAGGTGCCTGGTTGAAAGTTTCCTTGATAGTCACATCGCCACCAAGCTTGGTTGCGAGCTCCTCTTCAAGAGGCTTGATGCCCTTAGAGATTGAAACCGTATTGCCATCTTGAGTCTTAGTAATTGAGATCGCTAGTGATGGCTTGCCGTCAACTCTGGAGATAGATGCAATAGGAGCAGGCTCATAAGTTACGGTCGCAACATCACCAATAGTTAGTACTCGGCCAAGTGATGGCATGCCAGGGACTGTGCTAGCTGAAAGAGGAAGTGACTTTAGTGCAGCGATTGATTCAACTGGAGTACCGACCTGAACAGTGATCTGACCTTCTTTATCTTGCAGAGTACCTGCAGGAAGAACAAAGCCATTTGTCTTGAGAGCAGTTGAAATACTTTGGGTTGAGAT
>CANLDE010000069.1 GCA_947489235.1 Micrococcales bacterium | reverse complement strand
GGCTTTGTTGTTTCAGATCGACGATTCAGATTTGTTTTACACATGGCAATTGGAACTGCGATTCTTCTTTTGATTGGTTTGCTTCTGGGCGGCAATCAGAACATGTTTAGCTTTATTGGTATGCAGTCTGGTAGAGGCATTCAGGTTGAATCAACTATTGCTATCTTCTGGCTATTACAAATCTTGTTCAAGATTCCAGGCGCTGATGTTGTCTATGACCAAGCTATCCTGACCTTCCAGGTAACTGGTTTTGGAGTTACTGAGGTTGCCAGCTTGATGACACTGGTTCAGTTTGGAGCATTAGCAATCACAATCTTCTTAGGCTTTAGAGCAAAGCGCAGGGGAGTTGATGCAAACACCCTGTTTGCTTGGATGTTCCTAACGGCAACCCTTGACTTACTTGTTTTCAATAAAGTTGGATCTCCGCAGTATCAGCTATGGGTTATTGGGGCAGCGGTCTTCGGTGTTTTAGCTGGGACAGCTAAATGGAAATTTGTCAGTGTGGTAACAATCATTACCTCTGGAATCTCTTGGCTGATCTTCCCAATCTTCTATGGTTCATTGTTAGATGGTGAGACAGTTGGAGTCACCCTGCTCATTCTTAGAAACCTAGGGGTAGTGGCAATACTTGTTTACGCCAATATCCAACTTACAAAGCTAGGCAATAAGGCTAAGACCGAAGTAGCTTAGCTAGAAGTGGCCCAACCTTCTGGTACTCGATAAGAAAGCCATCGTGACCGAAAGAGCTCTTGATGGTGTGTAACTTGCCACCGACTAATTCAGAAGTTATGTTCTCTGCGATAAATCTCTGATTTTCGATAGGGAATAACCTATCGCTATCGATACCTATTACTAAAGTTTTAGCTTTGATCTTTCCCAAAGCAGCCTTTGCTGACTTTCTACCTCTACCCACATCATGTGAGTTCATAGCTTCTAGAAGTGTGATGTATGAGTTGGCATCGAATCTTCTAGTGAACTTATTGCCATGGAAATCTAGGTAAGAAACGACAGCAAAGCGACCACCTTCACCCAATGGGTTTATTTCACTCTGCCAGCTTCTATCGAAACGCTCATTTAGTTCACTAGGGGAACGGTAGTTCAGCAGTGCCATTCTTCTAGCTAGTGCTAAACCTGCGTGCGGACCAAGCCCTGCTTTTGCGTCATAGTAATTACCCTTAGCAAAGTTAGGGTCAGTCTTGATTGCCTCAACTTGCACAGAGTTCAAAGCAATTTGATCTGCTGAGGTAACCGCAGGTGCTGCAATCACGGCAATTCTTTGCACTCTTGCTGGAAACTGGATTGCCCACTCAAGAACATGCATCCCGCCCATTGAGCCACCAATGATGGCATGCCATGATTTGATTTCAAGGGCATCGCTTAGAGCTACCTGAGCTGTTACCTGATCACGGATAGTTAGATAAGGAAATCTTGAACCGTATTCTCGTCCTGTTTTATCAAGGGAAGAAGGACCGGTTGAGCCTTGGCAGCCTCCGAGAATGTTAGGAGCAACAACAAAGTATATATTAGTATCTAGAGCTAACCCCGGTCCAATGAGTTCACTCCACCAACCTTCGGTTGGATGCTCTTTACTTGATTTACCAACCGCATGAGAATCACCGGTGAGTGCGTGAAGAACCAAGATGGCATTGGATGAATCTTTATTGAGGGTTCCCCAACTCTCATAAGCAAGTCGTGCCTGATGGAGTTCTTTACCTGACTCAAGTGAAAGAGTTCCTAGATTGGCAAAAGATCTGTCCCCTGCAGAATCACCGTCACGCCAAGCTCCAGTTGCCTTAGGCTTCCCAACTAGTTGTCGGGAAAGCTCTTCGGTAATCAGTTCTGACGGGACGGTGTCCTCAGGTGTTTGAAATTCCATCTAGTGAATTAGTGCTTCCTTACTTTGCAGCTGCAAAGCCTGTTTCAAGATCTGCAAGTAGATCATCGATTGACTCTAAACCTACAGACAATCTGATTAGCCCTGGGGTCACACCAGCAGTTGCCTGCTGTTCAGGAGTTAGCTGAGAGTGGGTTGTTGAGGCTGGGTGAATAACTAGAGATCTAACATCACCAATGTTGGCAACGTGTGAGAACAGCTCTAGTGAATCAACGAACTTAGAACCCTTTTCACGACCACCCTTGATTTCGAATGAGACGATAGCACCAGGACCCTTAGGGGCATACTTCTTAGCTGCTTCAAACCAAGGTGATGTTGGTAGTGCCGCGTAGTTCACTGACTCAACCTGAGGGTGAGCCTCTAGCCAGTTAGCAACCTTCTTGGCGTTTTCAACATGTCTTTCAACACGAAGGCTCAGAGTTTCAATTCCCTGAAGCAACTGCCAAGCACTAGCTGGAGCAATAGCTGCACCTAGATCTCTAAGTAGCTGAACACGAGCCTTGATGATATAAGCAATGCCATCACCTAGAGCTGCTGTGTAGTTCACACCGTGGTAAGACTCATCTGGGGTAGTAAGTCCTGGGAACTTATCTGACTTAGACCATTCAAACTTTCCACCATCAACGATGGCACCGGCAACAACAGTTCCATGCCCTCCTAGGAACTTAGTCGCTGAGTGAATCACAATGTCTGCTCCATGCTCTAGTGGTCGAACTAGGTAAGGGGTAGCAACTGTGTTGTCCACGATTAGAGGAACACCTGCCTTGTGTGCAACATCGGCAACCTTCTGGATGTCCAGAATGTTTACCTTTGGGTTTCCAATAGTCTCAGCAAAGAAAGCTTTGGTGTTAGGTCTAACTGCAGCAGCCCAAGCTTCTGCATCATCCTGATCCTCAACGAAAGTAGTTTCAATACCTAGCTTTGGCAAGGTGTACTTGAACAGGTTGTATGTTCCACCATAAATAGATGATGAAGAAACAATGTGATCTCCTGCTTGAGCAATATTTAGAATTGCAAAAGTTTCAGCTGCCTGACCAGAGGCTAGAAGAAGAGCGGCTGTTCCACCTTCAAGGGCAGCAATACGCTTTTCAGCAACATCCTGAGTTGGGTTCATGATTCGGGTGTAGATGTTTCCAAACTCAGCTAGACCAAACAACCTAGCTGCATGCTCTGATGAGTTGAAGACATAGGCAGTGGTGTTATAGATAGGTGTGACTACAGCGTTGGTAGTTGGGTCAGGAGTTGCTCCAGCGTGAATCTGTGCTGTTTCGAATCCCCAGTTTTCAGGTAGGTTGCTCATTGGTTGTGTGCTCTCTTTGTTGGTTTGAAGTGTGTTTCAAGGGTAGGTAGAAACGGGTTTCAGACCAAGTTAGGCCTGAAACTTTATGTAACTTTTGTTCACCTGGACTTCATTGACCAGAGCGGGATTACTTAGATGCAGCCTCATCAAGAGTGTCAAAGGCAAGGGCTGCAAGCAAAGCTGCCCCATCCGCTAGGACACTCTCATCGAACTTGGCCTTGTTGCTGTGGTTAGCCTGACGATCTTGAGGAGCAATACCTGGGAAAGCGGCACCTAGGAACACGAAGGCTCCAGGGATGACCTCAACGATGCTGGCAAAGTCTTCACCACCTGGGATTGGCTGTTCCATGTTCATGTATCGGTTTTCGCCAAAGAGTTCTTTGGTCACACGCTCAACACGGTCAACTGCTCCATGGTCATTGATTAGCACCTTGGTTGCAGGGGAGAACTCAATCTCAGCTTCTAGTTCAAAGGCAGAAGCCATGCTCTTGATGAAGGCTGGAATCTTTGAACGGGTATCGTCGTAACCTTTCTTTGAGAAAGATCTAACGGTTGCTCCAAAGCTCACTGACTCAGGAACGATGTTGGTGGTGTGATCATTGCCAGCTTTGATCCAACCTACGTTTAGCACAATTGGATCTAGAGCATCAAAGTTCTTAGCGATGTATGACTGAAGTGAACTTAGGATTTCTACCATTCCGGTGATTGGGTCTTTAGCGCCCCAAGGCATTGAACCGTGTCCACCTTTACCCTTGAGAGTGACAATGATATCTCCAGCAGAAGCCATCAAAGTTCCCTTGCGAGATAAGAAGATACCTGGCTCTGGAATTGAGAACACGTGAATACCAAAAGCTGCAATAGGCATTTCTCCAGATGCTAGATGCATGTCCTGGGAAAGCATGACACCGGCACCATCGTGACCTTCTTCACCAGGCTGGAAGAACATCACAACGTTACCTTTTAGCTGGTCTTTGTTCTCTGCAATAAGTTGTGCAGCACCAACACCAATAGCCATGTGTAGATCGTGACCGCAAGCATGCATGTATCCGTTAGTTGATGCGAAATCTAAACCAGTGTCCTCTTCAACAGCAAGAGCATCCATGTCTGCTCTAAGCAGAACTGTTGGACCAGGCTGGCCACCTCTAATAACAACCGCAGCTGCAGTCATGTCCTTACCTAGGGTTACTTCACCTAAGCCTTCAACCTCTTTTAGAACAATTGCCAGAGTCTTCGGCAGATCCAAACCAAACTCAGGTACCTGGTGCAAAGCACGTCTAATCGAAACTAGATTCTCTTGCTTAGCATTAGCTTGGGCTTTGAGCTGGTTCTGGTCCATGACATCTTCTTTCTAGGAGGTATTCCTATTTTGGCACTTATTGACCACTAGTTTATGCCTAGCATTTACTTATGTTCTTTGAATCCATGCACCCTACTTGGCAGGGCTGGCTAGGCCAGCAGAAGCCTTTGCTTGAGGACATCGAACAACGGGTTAAAGCACAATCGCAGGTGACACCTGAGCTCAATCTGGTCATGCGTGCCTTGGAAGCAGACCCAAGCAAAGTCAAAGTAGTTCTTGTTGGGCAAGACCCATACCCAACTAAAGGTGATGCCATAGGGCTAGCCTTTGCCATGAACCCAGGTAACAAGATGCCGCGAAGTCTTGTAAACATTGTCAAAGAATTAGAGAGTGACTTAGGTATAAAAGCTCAGGCTCATGCAGATCTCTCAAGATGGGTGGACCAAGGAGTACTTTTACTAAATAGAACACTCACCACACAGATAGGTAAAGCAGGGGCTCACTCAAATCTTGGTTGGGATACCTTCACAAAAGCAGCCCTCACAGAACTAGCAAAGAG
>CANLDE010000068.1 GCA_947489235.1 Micrococcales bacterium | reverse complement strand
TCAGAGTTGATGCTGAGTTTATCCACAACAACATAATTCAGCTCGGCTACCGGTATCCAAAGTCTTTCCGCTTCATAGCTGACAAATTCAAGCATCTTTGAAAAGGTCCGGGTTATGTAACCGTTGAGTTCAGAGTGTTGGCTTTTTATACCTAACCGCACAGGAACTCCTATAAGGTGCGCCTGTGCAATTTCGTTTATTGAGAGCCTTGTCTCTTGCAGCTCAGTGCCCTGATCCTGTGGCTTGAGATAACTGTAGTCATGGACTATGAGCCAACTACTTTTAGTTATCCTGTTTTGAAAACCAGCTATAAAGTCTTTACCTTTGAGAGGCATTGCGAGTTGGACATCCGGTAAGTTTTCGCGAAAGACAATTACGGATTTACAAAACATTCCATTTGGCCTTGGCTCGTCTTTTTTAGCGCTAGCAAAATAACCTTGTGCTTCAAGATCTTCAATTAAGGCTTCTATGTTCATGTAGCAGTTATGCCAGATGTTCTAAGTCTTTGTCTGACTTATCCACAACCTAAAAATGGAATTTGGCAAAATTTACATTTATGGGTATTTTTGCTCTATTCATGCCCTGGGGGAAAGTAAGTGCCACATGAACAATGCTTCAATTGCTAAAAGAAAAGCCAGCACGCCCCTAGAATCCGATGATTATTTTGGGAATGAATTCACTAATCCAGATGCTCTGGGTGACCCAAAGCCAATCCTGGCTTTCCTGGCACAATCCATCATTGAAACCCTCGCAGGGATTAGAGACATCGAACAGTGTGCCAGATGGCTCTCTGACGGGGTTTATCAGCAACTAAGACAGAAGTCGCTAGCTTCAACTAGATCTAGGGCGGAGAGCAACGTAAGAGCGCTAAGGCCCAATCTTGCGGTTGGCAAAATATCTGTCTTTAGCCCTAGAGCTGGCGTTATCGAAGGTGTTGTGATTGTTCACAACATAGGTCGAGCAAGGGCTGTAGCGATAAGGCTAGAGGGATACAACGGCCGCTGGAGAGCCAGAAGCGTTGCTGTTCTCTAACTAGCTCTACTTCTTAAAGAACGAGCTGCCTTCGCTGTTATCTGGCTTGTCACCCTGTCTCTTGACCTCGGTAGCACCTTCTTCTGAAGGAGCGCTGAAGGTTAGATTCTTGATTGGTGGCTGAGGAGCCTGTTCAACCTGAACATCAAGGTTGAATAGGAAACCGATAGCTTCCTCCTTGATGGCCCCCATCATCTGAGTGAACATGTTGAATCCTTCACGCTGATACTCAACTAGTGGATCACGCTGAGCCATGGCACGAAGTCCAATACCTTCTTTGAGGTAATCCATTTCGTATAGGTGATCGCGCCACTTTCTATCAACAACAGATAAGACCACGCGACGCTCAAGTTCATGCATAGCTGTCTCGCCAACGCTAGCTGCGCGCTTAGCATAAGCAATTCTGGCATCAGCTAGAAGTTCTCTAGTCAACCAAGCCTTGGTTAGCTTTGATCTTGTTCCAGCTTCAGCCAAAACTTCTTCAACAGTAATTCCAATTGGATAAATGGTTTTGATGTCATTCCAAAGTGCATTTAGATCCCAGTTGATTCCAGAGTTTTCAACAATGTTTGAATCAACAATGTTTGTCATTACATCTTCTAGGAATGTATCAACTCTTCCAGTTAGATCATCTCCGCTAAGGATGTGTCTACGGTCAGAATAGATAGCCTCACGCTGACGGTTCAGAACATCGTCATACTTCAAAACGTTTTTACGAGTTTCTGCGTTACGTGCTTCTACCTGAGATTGAGCACTAGCAATTGCCTTGCTAACAACACCAGATTCGATAGCCATGTCATCTGGAATTCCACCTCTATTCATCAAAGCAGCTGCTGCTCCAGAATTGAATAGACGCATTAGATCATCAGTTAGTGATAGATAGAAACGAGACTCACCTGGGTCACCCTGACGACCAGAACGTCCACGTAGCTGGTTGTCGATACGTCTAGATTCGTGACGCTCTGTTCCTAGAACATAGAGTCCACCAACAGCCACAACCTTGGCTGCTTCTTCGGCTACCTGTTCTTTAATCTTTGGGTAAGTATCTGCCCAAGCCTTTTCATACTCTTCAGGCTTTTCAACAGAGTCGAAGCCTTTCTTGGCCAGTGCCTCAAAAGTTAGGTACTCGGAGTTTCCACCGAGCATGATGTCAGTTCCACGTCCAGCCATGTTGGTAGCTACCGTTACAGCACCCAAACGTCCAGCCTGAGCCACAATAGAGGCTTCACGAGCGTGGTTCTTAGCGTTTAGCACTTCGTGACGAACACCACGCTTAGCAAGGAGCTTGGATAGGTACTCGCTCTTTTCAACCGATGTGGTACCAACTAGAACTGGTTGACCGCTAGCGTGACGAGCAGCAATGTCTTCAACAACCATTGCGAACTTGACTGCCTCGTTCTTATAAATCAGATCTGACTGGTCAATACGAACCATTGAGCGGTTGGTTGGAATAGGAACAACACCAAGCTTGTATGTGCTCATGAATTCAGCTGCTTCAGTAGCAGCGGTACCGGTCATACCGGAAAGTGTCTTGTATAAACGGAAGTAGTTCTGCAATGTGACTGTAGCTAGAGTCTGGTTCTCAGCCTTGATTGCTACACCCTCTTTGGCTTCAATAGCCTGGTGCATACCTTCGTTGTATCTGCGGCCTTCTAGGATACGGCCAGTGTGCTCATCAACAATAAGCACTTCACCCTTCATCACAACATAATCCTTGTCGCGCTTGAATAGCGCTTTTGCCTTCAAAGAGTTATTAAGGAAAGAGATAAGAGGAGTGTTAGCTGCCTCATAGAGGTTTGAAATACCTAAATAGTCCTCAACTCGAGTAATACCTGGTTCAAGAATTCCAACAGTTCTCTTTTTCTCATCAAATTCATAATCAATAACAGGCTGAAGTTTTTCAGCAATCTTGGCAAACTCACCAAACCAACGGTTAGCTTCACCAGCTGCTGGTCCAGAAATAATAAGTGGAGTTCTCGCCTCATCAATCAAGATTGAGTCAACCTCGTCAACGATTGCAAAGAAGTGTTCGCGCTGAACAATTTCAGCGGCACTCTGAGCCATGTTGTCGCGAAGATAATCAAAACCGTATTCGTTGTTTGTGCCATAGGTAATGTCGCAGAGATACTGCTCTCTTCTAACATCAGGGGTCTGGCCAGAAAGAATAATTCCAGTGCTCATACCTAGAGCTCGGAAAACACGACCCATAAGTTCACCTTGATATTCAGCAAGATAATCATTGGTTGTAACAACGTGGACACCACGGCCAGCAATAGCGTTTAGATATGCAGGCAAGGTGGCAACAAGAGTCTTACCTTCACCAGTTTTCATTTCAGCAATATTGCCGAGGTGAAGGGCTGCTCCACCCATGATCTGAACATCGAAAGGACGCATGCCAAGAGTTCTTTTGGCCGCTTCTCTAACAGCTGCAAAAGCCTCAGGCAGTAGGTCGTCTAAGGTTTCCCCAGCAACATAACGCTCTCTAAGTAAAGCTGTTTCGTGGAGTAGGTCTTCATCGCTGAGGGCTATAAAGCTCTCTTCTAGGCCATTTACTTGAGAAACTATTGCCTTTAGCTTGGCAAGTATCTTGCCTTCACCAGCTCGCAACAGACGATCAACAATTGATGCCAAGGTTAACTCCAAACACTATTCGGGGGTTCTCTTCAATCTTAGACTGAGAGCCATGGGCCTTCTTCCCCTGTAAACAAGGGCTATTTGCCCCCAGCCCTAGCAAATACGCAGAAACCAGCCACATTTACCCCAACAGCGCGCATGGCCTCAATGGCAGCGGCCATACTGGCCCCTGAGGTTAACACGTCGTCAACTAGCACTATCGGGCTCTGTGCTGGCCGGTAACCCCGAAGATCAACCTTGAATGCTCCCTGCATATTTGAAAATCTTTGACTGGTGGACAGGCCCACCTGGTCTTGCCTTGAGCCTGCTGATCTGATCAGTTCACGATAGGTAGCTCCAGGTAGTTTTCTTCGCATCGATTTAGCCATGTACGCCGTATGGGAAAAGCCTCGCTTTTTGATATTTGCAGGCGATGAAGGCAAAGGAACTAGAACAGGTTGCTGCAATTGACTAGGCCAATGTGCAACGACTAAATCAGCAACTGAAGGAACAAGGCTAGTAAGTCCCTTCTCTTTGATGGCATTAACAATCAGGGCAGCATTTGGAGAGTAATTCGAAATAGCGAATCCATTCACGCCAGATACCTCAATTGAAGTAAATGATGTTGGGAAGACTTCTTTGCAATTTACGCAGAACGGAGCACCTAACTTAGTGCAAATGATGCAGGGAGTTGGCAGAACTATATCCAGAATCTTTGACATAGCAAAAGTGTCAAAGAGTTAGATAGATATTAGTTTTGCTCTTCTTAAAATGTTGAAAACTAGATGCTCTCAACTGCAAGTGGAAGTGGTGACTCATACGCTGTTATGTCGTGACGCTTAGGAATAGTTAATCTAAAACAAGCACCGACACCAGGTTCTGCAGTTACTTCTAATTGACCTAAGTGCAGCTGGGCATCTTCAAAAGAAATGGCAAGCCCTAAGCCTGTTCCTCCGGTAGTTCTCTTTCTTGATGGATC
The DNA here is from genome assembly GCA_947489235.1 of Micrococcales bacterium. Lineage (GTDB taxonomy): Bacteria > Actinomycetota > Actinomycetes > Actinomycetales > Microbacteriaceae > Rhodoluna. Next base: position 447 of record CANLDE010000068.1, on the reverse strand, counting down.
TGCTCGCCAGAATCTTTCAAAGGCGTGCGATAGTTCCTGCTTGTTCATGCCAATGCCATGGTCGGTCACGCTAACTGCAACCGCCTTATCATTCTGAGCTACCCGAATAACTACAGGCTTACCCTCACCATGCTCAATTGCATTGGTAAGTAAGTTGTTTAGGATTCGCTCAATACGTCTTGAGTCAACTTCACACTGCACGGCACCGGATGGAATATCTGCCTCTAGGTAAACATTCTTTGAATCAGCAAACGGTTGAATAGCTGCTAAACAAACACCAACAATTCCATTGAGGTCGTGTACTTCAAAGACTGGTTCAACACCATCTGCGTCATACCTTGAAATCTCCAGTAAGTCAGCCAAGAGGATATCGAATCTATCCATCTGTCCGTGCAAATTCACAATTGAACGCTGCGTAAATTCAGGTAAGCCATCCTGATTGCCATA
>CANLDE010000067.1 GCA_947489235.1 Micrococcales bacterium | reverse complement strand
CAGGCTCATGCAGATCTCTCAAGATGGGTGGACCAAGGAGTACTTTTACTAAATAGAACACTCACCACACAGATAGGTAAAGCAGGGGCTCACTCAAATCTTGGTTGGGATACCTTCACAAAAGCAGCCCTCACAGAACTAGCAAAGAGGAACAATCTGGTATTCATTCTTTGGGGAACAGCAGCTATCTCATTAGGTAGGGAAGTGGCCAAGGACAGTTCTAGACATCGGTTGGTTGAATCTGTTCATCCAAGTCCTTTATCCGCCTATCGAGGTTTCTTTGGGTCTAAGCCTTTTAGTAAAACCAATGAACATTTAGTTGCTCTCGGTTTAGAGCCAGTAGATTGGTCTCTATAAGAAAGTGGAAAATTGCCTCTAGATTCAGAATCACGCTGGCGACTAGTTAAGTTGCTCAAGTCAAGAGAAGCCGAACGTCAGGTTTCTGTTGATGAAATTGAGCTACGTCCTGCCACGGCTGATGATGCAAAACAAATCACAGAGATCTATAACTACTACGTAATCAACTCAGTTGTGACCTTTGATATTGAGAAAACAACTGAGAAGACCTGGCTAGAGAAACTCGAGTATCTAAAAGGACTTGAGCTTCCTTTTATTGTGGCGCAATCTGCTTCGGGTAACATTCTTGGTTTTGCGTACGTGGCACCTTGGCGAGCCAAGGCTGCATATAAGAGGACTGTTGAAGACACTATCTATTTGAGGCCAGCTGCTATTGGTAAAAGGTTGGGCACCAAGCTCTTGGCTGAACTTATCGTTTTGTCTAAGGCTGCTGGGGTTCGCGAGATTGTTGCTGTTATTAGCGACAAAGGTGCGGATCCTTCTATTGCTCTTCACGAAGCCTTTGGCTTCAAGAAACAGGGCCATTTAGCCAAGGTGGGCTTCAAGTTCAACCGCTGGCTGGGAACAATCCTTTTACAGAAAAGTCTGTGATTAACTTCAGCAACCTCTCAGAGCATGGGTTTAGAGTGAAGTCATGAAGCCGGGAATCAAATACACCGCAATCGGTCTAGTTTTGCTACTAGCCCTAGGTTATTTGACAGCGCTGGTCGGTGCTGCAGGAGGTTCTGTCTCTAGCGATCCTGCTTACAAAGACGAACCCGTAGTTGGTTTGGTAATCAAATACCGTGATGGCACGGTACCGGTGGATATTTTTGGTAATCAATTAGGGCTTGAATTGAGCACCACAAAACTTCTTCCTGGTGAAGACATTGGGCTTGGGATGCATTCAGCAAAGTTTGGTAAACAACTGACAGAAGCTGATGCTCTAGTTATCGCTAACCAAGTTTCTAAGAGTCAATATGTCGAAGCAGTGTTTTTAGATCACTTACTTACTAAAGCTAGATACAACACTGCAACACCAAAACTTGCAGTCTTGAAAGCAAGCGTACCTCCTACAAAAGCTACTGCCAAAGATGGCTGGAGTGCTGCTTCTCCTTCGTTAGCCACAGTCAATCTAAGTTGGAGTGCACCAACACAACTAAACGGAGGATTCCTTTGGGGATACCGAATTAGCAAGTACGACAAGGTCCTTGAAAAGTATGTAGTGCTTATAAGCAATACAAAGACCAGGGCAACATCTATCAAGATAAAAACTGGGCTTATCGCTGGTGAACAAACTAGCTTCAAAGTTGCTGCTATTACTAAATCTAGTAATTCCAAATACATGGCAATCAGCAAAGATTCTTCAGTTGCAAAAACTATCCCCACCTCAATCCCACAGCCACCAGTTTTACAGTCAGCAGGAAACATCACTTCTGCTAATCCAATTGTGAGTTGGGTAACTCAAGGCATTGAAGAGCGCGGTGGGCTAGCCGTTAGCTATTCAGTAAAAGCAACCGCTGCTGATTCAACAGAGGCTATGTGCTCATCTTCAAGTGTCTCCTGCACACTTAGTGGGCTTGAAGCTGGCAAGAGATACCAGGTTGTTGTGACCGCGACCAACGCTAGAGGTTCAAGTTCTTCGCTACCGGTTACTGAAACCTTAGATCCTATGAAGGATATGCAGTGGTATCTCGATGGTGAATATGGCATCAATGCATCAAAGGCCTGGAAGATAACCAAAGGTAGTCCATCAATTGTTGTTGCTGTTCTAGACACTGGAATAACAGAACATCCTGATCTAGCAGCCAATATCGTTACCGGCTATGACTTCATCTCAGATCCAGCTAACGCACGCGATGGCAATGGTCGAGATGCAAACCCAACTGACCCAGGTGATTACATAACCGGAACGAGCCCGAGCTCTTGGCATGGTACGCACGTCTCTGGCATCATTGCTGCCGAATCAAATGAAGTAGGCATCTCAGGTATTGCACCTAATGTGAAGATTTCCCCAGTTCGAGTTCTAGGTGTTAACGGTGGGTCTGAGAGTGACATCGCAGCTGGTATCAACTGGGCTATCGGAGTAAAACTAAGTGGAATTCCAGCTAACCCTAATCCAGCGAAAGTGGTTAACCTCTCTATTGGTTCTTCCTCCTTCTCAAGTTGTAATACCTATTCACCAACTCAGTTAGCTATCGATGAGTCAAAGAAGCGTAATGCGACTTTAGTTACCGCTGCCGGTAACGACAATCAGTTCGCTACCAATTCATATCCAGGTAACTGTTATGGAAATATCACCATTGGTGCAACAGGTATCACTGGAGATCGCTCTTACTACAGCAACTACTCAGGGTATTCAAGTTCTCAAGATGTTTACATTGGTGTAGACATTTCAGCTCCTGGTGGTGATGACAGTGTCGGCTATAACAAACCTGCAAGTGGATTGATTTGGTCAACCCTGAATGACGGTAAGACCACGTTGGGAAGAGCTACTTATGGTGGAGAGCAAGGCACGAGTATGGCATCTCCAATTGCTGCTGGAGTTGTGGCACTTATGTACTCTGTTCGCCCAAGCATTACTTATACAAAAGTATGGGAAATCCTAAGTTCAACGGCAAGTCCTTTTAACTCTGACTCTGATTGTGAATATCAGATGATCGACACTCCACTAAATGATGGCTCAACGCTGACTACCGGCCTATGTGGAATTGGCATCATTGACGCTAATGCTGCGGTCCTTGCAGTTCAGAAGTTAAACAAATAAAGCCAGCCCTAAAGGGCCAGCTTTGATTTGTTGCTGGTGCGGAAGGTGGGACTTGAACCCACACGCCTAAGGCGCTAGAACCTAAATCTAGTGCGTCTGCCAATTTCGCCACTCCCGCGGAGCCTTCCTAGTCTAAGGGAAAAACAAGATCTTTGCCTGTGGAGAATCTAAGCGGCATCTCTCGGGATTTGTAAACATGGGCTATGGCCAGCCAAAGCGTCCAAAAAATCACCGAGAGAGCTCGCTCCATCTTGGCATCTAGCCCTGAGTCTCTGGATCAGGCAATCTCTAGGGCTGTAGATGAGGCATTTGAAAACGGCCAAGGCATAGTTCAGTCAGCAGAGCTAAAACTAATGGGGGAAGTCAAAAGTGCCCTTTCAGGCTACGGTCCGCTAGATGAACTAATTGCAGACCCAGAGATTGAGGAGATTTGGATCAATTCCCCTAATCAGGTTTTTCTAGCTCGAAAGTCTGGAACCGATAAACATGCAATCGCTCTTTCTGCCTTAGAGATTCGGCAGGCTGTGGAGCGCATGCTTAGAGATTCGGGGAGAAGGTTAGATCGCTCTGAACCTTTTGTTGATGCCACAATCCAAAACGGTTCACGTTTGCATGTAGTAATACCGGATGTGACAGCTGAGCACTGGGCAGTAAACATACGAAAGTTTCCAGCCAAGGTTTATTCGCTTGACGATTTGGTGCAACTAGATTCATTGAGCCAATCGATGGCTGACTACTTGGCCCGCAAGTTTAGAGACGGACTGAACATCTTGGTATCGGGAGCTACTCAAGCTGGTAAGACAACGATGCTCTGCGCACTTTTAGATGTTGGTTCAAAAACAGAACGCCTGGTAAGCGTAGAAGAAACATTTGAGATTAGAACTAATTACACAGATTGGGTTGCCATGCAAGCAAGACAGGCAAACCTTGAAGGAGTAGGGGAGATAACCTTACGAAGATTAGTCAAAGAAGCTCTCCGAATGAGGCCAAGCCGCTTAGTCATCGGGGAGGTTAGACAAGCTGAAGCACTTGATCTGCTGATTGCTCTGAACTCAGGAATTGCAGGTCTCTGCACCATTCACGCTAACTCTGCCTTCGATGCACTTGAGAAGCTAAAGCTATTGCCTTTGCTTGCTGGTGAAAACATTCCCGCCCTCTTCGTTGCGCAAACTGTTGAGCGGAATATTGGTTTAGTTGTCCATTGTGAGATGAGTAGTAGTGGAAAAAGAAGAGTTGTTCAAGTAATTGAATCATTGTCCAATAACTCTTGGGCAGAGGTGCTGCTATGAGAACCAGATTGATACAAGCAGGCTTCTCAAATATTCAGCCAGCACAATTCATACTGCTGGTTGTTACTGGCTTTACTCTTTTGTTTGGAGTTGTGCTGCTAATGACAAGTTCAATGCTTATCGCAGGAAGTGTTTGCCTCTGCGTTGGTGCCCAACTATTAGATACTCTGCAAACTCGGATAAAAACCGAGAATCTCAAGGCAAACCTAGAATGGCCGAAGTTTCTAGATTCAATCCACTCAGCTGCTTGGGCAGGTGCATCGCTAGAGCAAGCCATCCTTGATTCGGTTTCGGTAGCACCGCCAAAGATTGCTTGGGCCTTGCTCGAGTTTGAAAGAGATCAAGGCTCTGGCCTTGCTTTTAGTCAAAGCCTGGATAACCTCAAGGCTCGGCTAGCTAATCCCATTGCAGATCGTTTTATCGAGATCACTCGCTTAGCAAGTGCTTCAGGAGGTAGGGGATACCTAAGTGCACTTAGATCTCAAGCTCTACAACTTCGATTAGAGAATGCTACTTGGAGTGAGATTCAAGCCAAGCAGAACTGGGTTCTAGGAACAGCCAAGTTAGCTGTGCTGGCACCTTGGTTGGTGTTGGTGCTTTTAGGTATGCGACCTGAGACAGCGGTTGCCTTTCAAACTGAAACAGGAATTGTTGTTCTTGTCATTGGGCTAGTTGCTTCCTTGCT
>CANLDE010000066.1 GCA_947489235.1 Micrococcales bacterium | reverse complement strand
CTGGGATTACCAGACCCGAAGCAGTGACTTGTTCTGCCTCAACTGGGAGAACGACAATACGATCTTCTAGTGGCTTGATTGAAACCGACACGTGAACCTCTTCTTTTATTTGCTGGATTTTGGTGATTTTGCTCACCTGTGCACAAGTTTATCTCTTTTTAGCACTCCTGCAACCAGAGTGCTAACTCTTCGCTGTTAGCGTTGATTTATGGACCGCACCGGCTTTTTGAGCCTTATCAGCCCCGAGGGGCAGGCTCTTCTAGCCGAAGTAGGAGACATCGACTCCAAAGCCGACATGGTCAAAATAGTCTCCAAACTCAGAGGCAAAGGCCACTCAGCAGAACTAGTTGCTACTGTCCTTACCCAGATCAAACTAAGAAGAAGAGCTAAAGCTAAATTTGGTGAATTTTCCGAAGGTATGTTTTTCACCGAAGAAGGCCTTGAACAAGCTTCGAGGCTAAAGGTTGCTGCCATTCATGCTGGCAGATTTAGAGCAAATGGACTAACCCGTATTGCCGATTTAGGGTGTGGCATTGGTGCCGAAACTCTCGCTCTAGCAAGTCTTGATATGGATGTATCTGCATTTGAACTAGATGAGGTAACAGCAGCTATCGCCACATACAACCTCGCTCGCTTTGAGAATGTGAAGGTTGAGCAAGCTGATGTCACCAAGATTGACTTAGAAGTATTCGATGGCATATTTATAGACCCAGCAAGACGAGATCTAAATGATGCAAAAACGACTATCAATAAACGCAAATACGACATCAACGACTTCAGCCCATCGTTTGAGTTTGTGCTTGAGGTAGCAAAACTAAAGCCAACTATTGTCAAGCTAGGTCCTGGCATGGACCACAAAGATATCCCTGATGATGCTGAAGCTGTATGGGTATCCGATGATGGCGACCTAGTTGAACTAACTCTTTACTTTGGCATTCTCAGAAGACCTGAGGTCAAAAGATCAGCACTATTACTAACGCCAACAGGAACACACGAGATAACTAGTGCAGCTAGTGAAAGATTAGATGCTCCGATGGGAGGCCTAGGTAAATACATATATGAGCCAGATGCGGCAATCATAAGATCTCATCTAGTTGGAGATTTAGCTATTGATCTAGGGCTCAGCATCTTCTCTAATGAAATCGCCTACCTATCTGGTGATAAAGAGCTAACCTCGCCTTGGCTCAAAGGTTATGAAGTTATCGAGAATCTAGTCTTCGATAGAAAGAAGTTGAAGGCATATCTTCGTGAGAAGAAGATTGGCACACTTGAAATCAAGAAACGCGGTGCCGATATAACTCCAGAACAACTAAGGCGAGAGCTAGACCCTAAGGGGCCTGAATCAGCTACTTTGATAGTCACCAGAGTAGATGGTGCTCACAGAGTATTAGTCGTGAAGCCTTTAGCTAACTCTCAAGACTGAACGGTTGTCACAGGCAAAGTTGATTCAGCAGAGAAGTTTAGAGAACTTGGTGCTCTGCCAGCCATAATTAACTGAGCCCCGATAGCTGCAATCATTGCGCCGTTATCTGTGCAGAGGCTAAACGGTGGAATTCTAAGTTCAATTCCATTTGCTTCACACTGCGCTTGAGCAACTTCTCTGAGCCTTGCATTAGCCACCACTCCACCACCAAGCAATAGCCTTGGCACATCAAAGTCTTTACAAGCACTAATCGCTTTCTTGATTAGAACATCAACCACTGCTTCTCTAAAGCTTGCAGCAACATCACCGATGGAGATCTCTTCACCTTTAGATTCGGCTAGTTCAACATGTCTAGCAACAGCTGTTTTCAAACCAGAGAAACTAAAGTCATAGCGGTGCTTCTCCATGTCTTTAGGAAGGGTCAGGCCTCTAGGGAATCTAATCGCAGCAGGGTTAGCATCCTTTGCTACCCGATCTATTTCAGGGCCCCCTGGATAACTAAGTCCTAGCACTCGAGATACTTTGTCAAAGGCTTCACCAGCAGCGTCATCGATGGTTTCACCTAAGAGAACCACATCATTTAGTAGGTCTCTGACTAGTAGTAAAGAGGTGTGACCACCACTAACAAGAAGCGCAATAGTTGGGGTGTGTAATTCACCACGGTCAAGGATATCTGCACCAACGTGACCAACTAGGTGATTGACCGCATAGATAGGTTTACCGGTAGCAACCGCTAGAGCTTTAGCAGCACCAACACCAACCATTAGCGCTCCGGCTAAGCCCGGTCCGTTGGTCACAGCAATGGCGTCAATATCATCAAGGGTTAGGTTAGCTTTTTCTAGTGCTTCGTTTAGCACTGGGGTAAGCGCTTCAAGGTGAGCCCTGGCTGCGATCTCTGGCACAACGCCTCCGAAGATTGCGTGCTTATCCATACTGGAGGAGATTATGTTAGCTAGGAGTTGATTACCCCTAACAATGCCAACCCCTGTTTCATCACAGGAAGTTTCAATACCTAGGACAACTGGTTCAGAGTTATCTTTGCGTTTAATATCAGTCTTCATAATGAAAGCATCAACGCCATCGGGTTGGTAATACTTTTTTCGAGTGCCGATCTGCTTAAAGCCAAATACTTTGTATAGCTTTTGAGCCACCGAGTTATCTGCTCTTACTTCAAGAAATATTTCTTTAGCGCCTCTGCTTTTAGCCTCAAGGGTTAGCGCATCCATTAGTTTCCGACCGATACCTAAACCACGTTTGTCTTCTCGCACAGCGATGGTTTGAATATCGGCCTGAGCACTTCCAGCTAATTTACTAAGACCTGCATAACCCACTAGCTCTTCACCTTCCAAGGCAAGAATGTAATAGGTATGCGGAGCATCAAGTTCAGAGTGAAAGGTTGCCTCAGGCCAAGCGTCATTAGCAAAACTTGCTATTTCAAGTTTCATGATTTCAGGAAGGTCTAAGCCATTGGCTTCTCTAATAACTATCGCCATTAGCCGCTGACCTTCTTACCCTTGCTAGGAACTGCATCTGGTTCGCGAAGATATATCGGTGTGATATCCCTATTGGTTCCTGCCGGAGTTAGTCCTTGAGCAAAAGCAATCTGACCTAAAGCCCCTGCCCTAACCCCAAGCTCTGTGGTAGCCATAGTTGAAACATCAACCAGAGTTTGAATATCTTCAAATTTGTTTACCGCAGGTCCATAAGTTCTTACCGGAATCCCATCCACAACACCTGAATAGGTAGCCCAAAAAACTTCTTTTCTTCTAGCATCTGTAGTTACCAGCAGAGGCTGCTGACCAGGGTTTGCTAAATAGAAATCCAAAGCAATCGAATCCAAAGAGCAAACTCCAGCTAGTTCTGCTCTAGCGCCAATAGCAAAGTATCTAGCAGCGGCCATGCCAACTCGAAGTCCAGTAAATGGGCCAGGACCTACCCCCACCACAACAGTTGCTATTTGCTTAGCTTGAATGCCTGAATCCTTGAGCACCTTCTGGATAGCTGATCCGATGCGTTCTGAATGGGTCATTGGCTCAAGGTAGTTCAACTCTGCAAGCACTGTGCCCATACTAATAACTGCAACAGTTGTGCCGGCAGAGGTGTCTATAGCTAATGCGTATTCGGCTATTCGGGTAGAAGCTGCAGGGCTCTTCATTAGATTGATACCCCAGCCCAACGTTGACCGTAGCCAGTAATTTTTACCTGACGATCTTCAGTTTCTCCAGTTGTATCCCTAGCCAGTTCAACTTCTAACCAATGCTCTGAAATATCTTGAGTTAGACCCTTACCCCATTCAACTAAAACAATTGAACTGGCAAAAGGAATATCTAGATCATCCAACTCAGCAGGTGAACCCAAGCGATATGCATCAACGTGAACTAGTGGAGCAAGGCCAGCTCTTTTATGGGTTCTAGCAATAACAAAAGTTGGGCTTGAAACATTTCCTTCAACATCAAGGCCTTCTCCAACTCCTCTAGTAAGCGTGGTCTTACCTGCCCCCAAAGGTCCAATAAGAATTACAAGATCTCCAGCTTTTAGTTCCTTAGCTAACTTGATACCAAGCTCATGCATGTCTTCACTTGTTGAAATGACAGCTTCAAAGATTGTGTTCTGGGAGGTCAATTCTTAGCCAATGTATTCTCTATTGAATCTTGAACCAATACGAGTAACGATCTCGTAGTTGATAGTCTCTGCTGCATCTGCTAGATCATCAGCGCTGGGGCCACCTTCACCAAAGATGATTACTGTATCCCCTGGAGAAACCGAAGCATCCCCAACATCAACTACAAACTGATCCATAGCGATGCGAGAATGAATTGTGTAGAACTTGCCATTGATGGATACTTGTGCCCTACCGGAAGCATTTCTAGGTAAACCTTCTGCATAACCAACAGGAACTAAAGCAAGTGTTGTTTCTTTAGGTGTTCTATAGAGATACCCGTAAGAAACGCCTTCGCCTGCTTGAACCCTCTTAGTTTGAACCACTTTTGCTTCAGCACGCATTACTGGTTTCAGGTAAAACTCATGCGCTTTATTGTCGCTAAATGGAGAAAGCCCGTAAAGAGCAATGCCTAAACGAACCATGTCGTAGCGAGCATGCGGGTAACTTAGAGTTCCATCGCTTGCAGTTAGATGTCTGAGTTCAAATTTCACACCTAAGTTTGAAGCCATAGCTAGGGCCAATGTAAATCTGTGCATCTGTGCAAGATCTTCTTTTGGTCCTGTGGAAGAAAGGTGGCTAAAGATACCCACTGTTTGAACTAAGCCTTCAGCAGCAGCTTTCTTAGTTGAAACTAATAAATCTTCAAGTTCATCTATGGTCACACCGTTACGGCTAAGGCCTGTATCAACCTTGATGTGTATTTGGCAAGGCTTAGAAGCGAGTTCTGCAGCTTTCTGCACTCTAAGTAATTGTTCCTTAGAGGAAACCGCAACATCGATATCGTGTTTGATAGCTGAGATAAAATCATCTTCGGGATCATGTAGCCAGGCGAGGATAGGTGTCTTTATGCCTGCTGCTCTTAGAGTTTGTGCTTCAGCAAGATCAGCCACTCCGATGTAGTCAACACCTTCGGCTTCAATCTTTCTAGCAACCTGAAGCATGCCGTGGCCATAGGCATCAGCTTTGACTACACCCATTACCTTGACTGAAGGCCCAATGTGCTTACGCAT
>CANLDE010000065.1 GCA_947489235.1 Micrococcales bacterium | reverse complement strand
TCAAGTTCAGAAGGGGCAGCGGCTCTAGCCTTTGGTGCACAAGGGGTTGGCTTGTTTAGAACTGAACTTTTGTTCTTAGGTGAAAAGGTGGCACCTTCTCTGGATACCCAAGTTCTTGAATACTCAAGACTTCTAGAACAGTTTCCGAATCAGATAGTTATAGTTCGAGTGCTAGATCTAGACACCGATAAACCTCTGCCTTTCTTGAAACTAAGTCAAACCGGTAAATACGCCAATCGAGGATTCCAGGCATTGCTGGCAAATCCTGAAGCACTGATAACCCAACTAACCGCCCTATCACTTGCTCAGCAGAATCATCCCGAGGCAAAGCTTTGGGTGATGGCACCAATGGTTTCAACAGCTGAACAGGCTAAAGAGTTTGTGAGCATGGCCAAAAAGCTAGGGCTAACAAATGTTGGCGTAATGATTGAAGTGCCTGAGATTTGTGAAAGCGATGTTCTAGCAGAGATTGTTAGTGTTGTTGATTTTCTGAGTATTGGAACTAATGACCTAACTCAATACACCTTGAATAAAGATAGATTGCACTCAGCGTTGGCAGTCTCGGAAGTTAGAGACCCTAAAGTTCTTGAACTTATTCAAAGAGTCACCAAGGCTTGTGTGCAAGCAGGTAAACCGATTGGGATTTGTGGTGAGGCGGCCTGTGATATTGAATCAGCAAAACTGTTTATTGAATTTGGAGTGAGTTCACTATCTGCATCTCCAGCTCTGATACCTGGTTTGGCTAGAGCGCTTAGTTCTTAATGGTTACGTAGACAAAATTCTTTTCAACTGAAACCGTGTATTTAGTAAGTGAGCGTTTAGCCGGCCCTCTTCTGACTGAACCGGAATCCATATCAAAGAGTGCACCGTGAGCTTGGCAAATTAGATTTTTACCTTCAATTGAATTAACTGCGAAACCATCATGAGTGCAACGCTGATCGAAAGCTCTGAAAACACCTTTTTTAGGTTGGGTGATTAGCACCATCATGTTTTTACCAGCAGGCACTCTAAAGGAACTTGCTCCGCCAACCTTGACATCTTTAGTTGCACAAACCTTATATTTCTTGGAAGCTGCTTGAGCACTTTGTGCAATTGAGGTCAGCCCGATAGAACCAGCTGCTATGGCAAGCGTGGAAAGAAAGTTTCTTCTACTAAGTCCAGCTGCTGATTGTTTAGGCAGCGGGGCATCATCGGATGAACAATTGTGTGTTTCGGGCATGGGTTAAGAATAAACAGGGGCTTTAGAAAGACTGTGTATTTCTAAGTATCTTTTAGATAACTCTCAGGAGATTATCTGCGACCGCGTAAAACTGCTTGCTTAACTTCAGCAATTGCCTTGGTAACTTCAATACCTCTAGGGCAAGCCTCGGTGCAGTTGAAGGTGGTGCGGCAACGCCAGACACCTTCTTTATCATTCAAGATATCAAGACGAACCTCGGCTGCTTCATCTCTTGAGTCAAAGATAAAGCGGTGCGCGTTCACGATAGCTGCAGGACCGAAGTACTGGTTGTCTGTCCAGAACACTGGGCAAGATGTTGTGCAGGCTGCACAAAGAATGCACTTAGTGGTGTCTTCAAAGCGAGCACGATCTTCAGGAGACTGAATACGTTCTGCTGCTGGCTTATCAGATGCAATAAGGAACGGCTTTACATCTCTATAGGCCTTATAGAAAGGCTCCATGTCAACAACTAGGTCCTTTTCAACCTTTAGGCCCTTGATTGGTTCAACATAAATAGGTTGAGAGATATCTAGGTCCTTGATCAGGGTCTTACAAGCTAGACGGTTTCTACCGTTAATACGCATTGCATCTGAACCACAAACACCGTGAGCACATGAACGTCTAAAGGTTAGGCTGCCATCGATTTCCCACTTGATCTTGTGCAGAGCATCAAGAACACGGTCGGTACCGAACATGGTCACATCAAAGTCTTGCCACTTAGGCTCATCATCATTCTCTGGATCGAATCTACGAACCATCAGAGTGACAGTAAAGGAAGGGATAGCAGCTATCTCTTTGGTTGCTTCAACGGTTGTGCTCATTAGTACTTACGCTCCATTGGCGGGTAGTTGGTGATTACGACAGGCTTCCACCCGATTGTGATGTCATCGCCTGCTTTATAAGCCATGGAGTGCACCATGAACTTCTCGTCATCTCTTGTTTCAAAGTCTTCACGGTAGTGACCGCCTCGACTCTCACGTCTCTCACGAGCTGTGAAGGCAAGAACTTCGGCAAGGTCTAGCAAGAAACCAAGTTCGATAGCTTCTAGAAGATCAGTGTTGAATCTAAGACCTCGGTCTTGAACCTGGATATTTTCATATCTCTTACGAAGTTCTTTGATCTTGTCTAGAGCTTCGTTTAGAGATTCTTCAGTTCTATAAACCTGGGCATTCTTATCCATGGTTTCCTGAAGTTCTCTGCGGATAACTGCAATCTTTTCAGTGCCACGAGCATTACGCATGTGTTCAATTAGTTTTACAGTTTCTGCAACTGCATCCGCAGGCACATCAACAAACTTCGCATCCTTGGCATACTCAACCGCATAGATACCAGCACGCTTACCGAATACGTTGATGTCCAACAGTGAGTTAGTACCTAGACGGTTAGCTCCGTGCACTGATACACAGGCACATTCACCAGCAGCATAAAGACCAGGAACAACAGTGTCATTATCTCTAAGTACTTCAGCTTTGATGTTGGTAGGAATTCCACCCATTGCATAGTGCGCAGTTGGGAATACTGGAACTGGTTCTGTATAAGGCTCAACACCTAGGTAGGTTCTAGCAAACTCTGTGATATCTGGAAGCTTTGCATCAATAACAGCAGGCTCAAGGTGAGTAAGGTCAAGAAGAACATAGTCCTTGTGTGGACCTGCTCCTCTTCCTTCACGAACTTCGTTAGCCATTGCACGAGCAACCATGTCTCTAGGAGCTAGGTCCTTGATAGTTGGTGCATAACGTTCCATGAAACGCTCACCTGAAGCGTTACGAAGAATTGCGCCTTCACCACGAGCTGCTTCGGAAAGCAAAATTCCTAGACCAGCTAGTCCTGTTGGGTGGAATTGGTAGAACTCCATGTCTTCAAGTGGAAGACCCTTGCGGTAAATGATTCCAACGCCATCACCTGTAAGAGTGTGAGCGTTAGAGGTTGTCTTGAAGATCTTTCCAAAACCACCGGTTGCAAAAACAATTGACTTGCCCTGGAAGACGTGTAGGTCGCCGGTAGCTAATTCATAAGCCACAACAGCAGCAGGTCTTTCAACGCCATCAACAGAGTTCATCACTAGATCTAGAACATAGAACTCGTTATAGAACTCAATGCCTAACTTCACACAGTTTTGGTACAAGGTCTGCAGGATCATGTGACCGGTACGGTCAGCTGCATAACAGCTTCTTCTAACCGGTGCTTTACCGTGATCACGGGTATGACCACCGAATCTTCTTTGGTCGATCTTGCCATCAGGAGTTCTGTTGAAAGGAAGACCCATGTTCTCAAGATCAATAACTGCTTGCACAGATTCTTTAGCAAGAATTTCTGCAGCGTCTTGATCAACTAGGTAGTCACCACCTTTAACAGTGTCGAAGGTGTGCCATTCCCAAGAGTCTTCTTCAACGTTGGCTAGAGCTGCAGCCATACCACCCTGGGCAGCACCGGTGTGTGAGCGAGTAGGGAAGAGCTTAGAGATAACCGCAGTCTTGGCATGAGGGCCAGCTTCAATAGCTGCACGCATACCTGCACCACCAGCGCCGACAATAACGACGTCATATTGGTAGTGGTGAACTTTAACTTCGGACAATTTTTTCCTTAAGGCTTACAAACGTTTGGAAGATAAGTTTCAACATCTGGATCGATACATGGATCAAAAGTAGTGATCACTAGTGTGCCAAGAATGATTAGGGCAATAGCTACTACCCAAAGTGAAACGTTTAGAGTTTTTCTAACCCATTCACGCTCTGAATAATCATTGACTAAAGTTCTCATGCCGTTGGTGCCGTGAATAAGTGCAAGCCAAAGCATGATGCCGTCATAAACCTGCCAGAAAGGACTTGCCCATTTACCTGCTACGAAAGCAAAGTCAATCGATTTAACTCCACGCTCAGGTAGAACTAGGTTGACCATAAGGTGACCCAGGATTAAGAAGATAAGTAGTAGACCAGATACGCGCATGAAGATCCAAGCGCGCTTTTCCCACTGAGCGCCTTTGCGGCTTCTTGGCTGGTTTGGTTGTTCAATAACGACGCTCAATTTACTCTCCAAAGGTGTGCATCAGCTGGCGTGGGATCCAAGCGGCCATAAGGATTACAAAGATTGCTAGAACTACCCAGAACATCTGGTTCTGGTACTTAGAACCTTTTCTCCAGTAGTCGATCAGCACAACGCGGATACCGTTGAATCCGTGGAACAAGATAGCTCCAACTAGGCCGATTTCGGCCACACCAACGATAGGGGTCTTATATACGTGCATGACTGAGTTGTAAGCCTCTGGGCTCACACGAACCAGGGCAGTGTCAAGGATGTGAACTAGGAGGAAGAAGTAGATGCCAACGCCGGTGATGCGGTGTAAAACCCAAGACCACATGCCAATTTTGCCTCGGTACAAGGTACCAGCAGGTCTTTTAGCCACGAAACTCCTCCTAGATTGGCAGTAAAAACCTGCCTTTATTGCCTTAATGATAACTGACGAACCTAGCCAAAAATCTTCAAATCACCCATCTGGGTTAGGCTTTTGGAAGTATGAGTGACTCAAAAGAGCCAATGGCTCGTTTCTATTCTGTAATTCCAGCTGGCGGAATCGGTAGCAGGCTATGGCCGCTATCGCGTGCCTCCGCACCTAAGTTCCTCCATGACCTAACCGGCTCTGGTCAAACCCTGCTTCAGGACACCTGGGAGAGACTGGCTCCACTATCAGGAGCAGATCGCATCGTGGTGGTGACCGGGGTGGCTCACAAAACGGCTGTATCTGATCAGTGTGCTGACCTAATTCAAAACAATCTGTTTCTTGAACCTAGCCCTAAAGAATCAACAGCTGCTATCGCATTGGCTGCTGCGATTCTGGTGAGGCGTGAACCAGATGTAATCATTGGCTCCTTTGCGGCAGATCACGTTATTACAGACAATAAAGAATTTACCGAGTGCGTTAGAGAAGCAGTTGCAGTAGCGG
>CANLDE010000064.1 GCA_947489235.1 Micrococcales bacterium | reverse complement strand
CCAGGTTCCTTTGACCCCTTCACCTACGGTCATATCGATATCGCTACCCGTGCTGCGAAGATGTTTGAAACAGTTCACATCGTGGTTGTTCATAATCCAGCAAAGAACCCAAGGCTCTCAACTAACCAAAGAGTTGAGCTAATCAAGGAGATATTGGCAAATAAGTCAGGAAACTATGTTGTTAGTTCGCTAGATTCAGGTTTGTTGGTTGATTACTGCAAGGACCTAGGTGCTGATGCTTTGGTCAAGGGTGTTAGAACTAATGTTGATTTGGACTATGAGTTGCCTATGGCTCAGGTCAATAGAGATCTAAGCGGCATTGAGACTATCTTTATTCCAGCAGATCCAACCCATGGTTTTGTCTCTTCATCTCTAGTCAAGCAAGTCTTTGATCTAGGGGGAGACATCAGTAAATACGTCCCATCTGAAGTAGTAAAGGCTTTATCTAAATAATGACCACATTCAAGATTCCAGTGCATGATTTGATGCATAAGCCAGGTCACATGCGTGAACTGGATAGCACGGTAGCCCTAGGCGCAAAGCTTGGCGAGGGCCTAGCCAATGTGCCAAAGGACGAAAAGATTGCCCTTAGCCTGCGCCTAGAGGGTGTTCATGAGGGCATTTATGTCTCTGGTGGGCTCAAAACCGTTGCCCAAGCTGAGTGCTCAAGGTGTCTAGAGCCGATGACTGTGCCGGTTCAGGTAGATATTCAGGAGCTTTTCGCCTATTCTTTAGAGGTAGAAGATGACTTGGTCATTCAAGGCGAACAAATCGACTTGGAACCAATAATCATTGATTCGGTAGTTCTCAATCTTCCGTTCACCCCAATTTGTAGTTCAGACTGTCTAGGTTTGTGTGCTGAGTGCGGTGTTAGGTTGAATGAAAACCCAGATCACGCTCACGAAGCCCCGATTGATTCGCGGTGGAATGAACTCAAGAAACTTGCTCAAGAAAGTGAAGACTGATGCCAGTACCAAAGAGACGCCTATCGAGATCAAACACTCGTCACCGTCGTTCAGCATGGATTGCAACTAACACTCAGTTGGTTAAGACAGTTGAAAACGGTAAGACCGTTTACAGCTTGCCTCACCGTGCTCGTGCCGTAGAAGACGCTAATGGCGTTGTTCAGTTCTACGAGTACAAGGGCCGCAAGGTAGCAGACGCCTAAACTTCGGTTCACACCTTGAACTACGCCTTGCTCACTCAAAGACTTGGCATAAGCATTGAAGCGGAGCTACTCGAGTTAGCTTTAACTCACAGTTCTTACGCTTACGAGAATGGCAAAACACCCAACAACGAACGCCTAGAGTTTTTAGGCGATTCAGTGTTGGGTTTTGTCGTAACTGGGCATGTTTATTTAGAGAACCCCGATCTTGATGAGGGTTCACTATCTCGACTCAGAAGTGCAATAGTTTCTGCAAAGACTTTAGCTGTAGCTGCTAATCAAATTGGCTTAGGTGAATTCATTCGTCTTGGTAAAGGTGAATTGGCCACCGGAGGTCAAACTAAAACAAACATTCTTGCTGACACCTTTGAAGCAGTTATTGGCGCAGCTTATCTTTCTGGCGGCTTAGCCCCGGCTAAACACATTATTGATTCCTTAGTGTTACCACTTCTAAGTTCTGAAGATGAACTTCTTGAAACCTCTGAACCTAGAACTGTATTGAGTGAGCTACTCAAGTCTTTAGGTAAATCAGATGCAGCATTTGAAGTGACCCATGAAGGTCCTGATCACGATAGAACATTCTTTGCCAAGGTAGTTGTTGATGGTGTGGATATCTCTAAAGGCTCTGGTCGAACTCGTAAGGCAGCTGAAGCCCAAGCTGCTATCGATGCGCTAAAAACTCTTAGAGGTTAGTCATGCCTGAGTTACCTGAGGTTGAAACTGTTAGAGCAGGTCTTGCTGAAGTTGTTGCTGGAGCTAAAGTAACCAAGATAAAAGTTCATGATGTTAGAAGCTTGAAACGTCATCCTGCATCTTCTGGAGACTTTGTTGAAACCCTAACTGGCAGAACTATTCAGGCTGCTGTTCGCAGAGGTAAGTTTCTTTGGTTGCCTTTGAATAGAAAAAAGAATGAACCACAGCTAGCCCTAATTGGACACTTAGGTATGAGTGGGCAGATGTTACTTAGAACACCTGGCTTTACTGAAGATGCCCTTACTCGAGTGACCATTTACCTCAAGGCTTTTGATGGTCAAAAGTATGAACTTAGATTTGTTGACCAACGAATCTTTGGTTCGCTAGCTATAGATGTGATGGAACCAACCGTTGATGGTTTTCCAGGTGGTTATAGTGGAGCGGATCACTCGGGGGAATCTTGGGTAGATATGATTCCTAACCAGGTAGCCCATATTTCTAGAGACCCATTAGATCCGGTATTTAGTGTTGATGATGTTTTGAAACTATTCAAGAAGAAACAATCAGGTATCAAAAGAGTTTTACTGGATCAAGGTGTTCTAAGTGGGATTGGGAATATTTATGCCGATGAATCTTTATGGCTAGCCAAGATCCACTATGACCAGCCTGCTGCCTCTATATCCAAGCCAAAGGCTAAGGAACTTCTAGAGCATGTTCGGGTGGTTCTAGCCAATGCCTGTGAGGCTGGGGGAACCAGCTTTGATGAGCAATACAAGAACATCAATGGGGAATCGGGTTATTTCAGCATTAGCCTCAATGCCTATGGTCTAACTGGGCTTCCTTGTAAGAGGTGCGGCAGGGCTATCAAAAGGGAGAACTGGATGAACCGAGGGTCCCATTTCTGCCCGTCTTGCCAAAGACTTAGGCGATAAATAGCCCTTAGAGCCCTCAATTCTGGCTTAAGGGCCAAGTGAGGCCCTTAGATAAGGTAATTTTTATAAAGACCCCTAATGTTTAGGCTTTAGCCTATACACCCTCCAACGAAAGCGAACTGTTTTGCATCTGAAAAGCCTGACCCTCAAGGGCTTTAAGTCGTTCGCAAATCCAACGACTTTTATCCTTGAAAAAGGTGTAACCGCGGTCGTTGGACCTAACGGTTCAGGTAAATCTAACGTTGTTGATGCTCTTGCTTGGGTTATGGGTGAGCAGGGAGCTAAGACTCTACGCGGTGGAAAGATGGAAGATGTCATCTTTGCTGGAACCGCAACTAAAGGACCTTTAGGCCGAGCAATGGTTTCTCTAACAATTGATAACACCGATGGTGCTCTGCCAATTGATTACACCGAGGTCACTATCTCCAGAACACTGTTTAGAAACGGTGGATCTGAGTATGCAATTAATGGTGAGCCTTGTCGACTACTAGATGTTCAAGAACTACTTAGCGATACAGGTCTTGGTCGTGAGATGCACGTCATCGTGGGTCAAGGAATGCTTGATGGGGTTCTAAGAGCAACACCTGAAGAACGTCGTGGCTATATCGAAGAAGCTGCCGGTATCTTGAAGCACCGCAGAAGAAAAGAAAAGACAGAGCGCAAGCTAGAAGCGATGCAGGGAAACCTAACTCGCCTAAATGACCTTGCAGGTGAAGTTAGAAGACAACTAAAGCCACTTAGTCAGCAGGCAGAAACAGCTCGTCAGGCTCAAGGAATTGCATCTGTTGTTCGTGATGCCAAAGCACGTTTGATGGCAGCTGAAGTTGTTGAACTGCTAAAAGGTTTAGATCAGACTTCACAATCTGAAGCTGATAGAAAAGCTGAGCGAAACATCTTGAAGCAGCAGCTAGATGAAAACACTCAAAGACTTACTGAACTTGAAAATGAGCAGATGTCCAGTGAAGTTGATGTTGCAAGATCTCTTGCCTTCTCCTTTGACACTGTTACTGAGAAGTTCCGCACCATGCTTGCTATCGCTAACCAGAGAGTTGCCCTTCTCACATCGCAGAAGACTCTAAACGCATCACAGGTTGACCCTGCTGCTATTGAATCTGATGCCAAAGCAGCGGACTCAAGTGTTGTTGAGCTAACCGTTGCTGTTGAAACTCTTCGTGGTGCTCTGCGTGATGCTGTATTGCTTCGTGATGAAGCGAGATCTGTTCTAGAGGAATTTGATAACCAGGCAGCTCAACGAAGTGCTGAGATTGCAGCCTTTGATGCAGATCTTGCTCGTCTTGCTGGTGAAGTAAACCTAACCAAGGCGAAGCTTGCATCATCCCAAGAAGAGCTAACTCGTCACGAGGATGCTCTTCAAGAAGCAAACTCAAGACACCAGGCAGCTGTTGGTAGCTACGAGAGCTTGGAGTCGGAACTTAGTTTCGCTTCTCCTACCGATAGCAGTTATGAGCAGCAGTATGAAAAAGCTCAGAACGAAGTAACTGCTGTTGCGGCAAAGATTGAAAACCTTAGAGATGAACTGCACACAGCAGAGCGTGAAAGAGATTCACTGCTGGCTAAGCGCAATGCTCTAAATCTAACTCTGGAGCAAAAGGATGGAACCACAGAGCTTAACTCTGCTGGCCTAAGAGGTATTAGAGGTTTGGTTGCCTCACACATGAGAATCGATGCTGGTTTTGAAGCAGCCATCTCAGCAGCTCTTGGAACTCTAGCCGATGCAATTGTTGCTGATAACCGATCAGATGCCCTTGATGCTATTGAACACCTAAAGGGAAATAACGGTGGTCGAGTTGAACTGGTAGTTGCCGATGTTGATAGCAAGATAAAGCCGACCAACCTCCCACAAATCTCTGGTGCTAGAAACGCTGTTGACGTAGTTGATGCACCAACTGGAATTCTTGCCAACCTGGTCAACGTTGTAATTGTTGATGACATTGCAGCAGCTCGAGCTCTCTATGCAGCCCAGCCAACTGCAGCCAAATTAGTTGTTATCACTAAAGAAGGTGATGTTCTAACTGAGTCTGTGATCAGAGGTGGTTCAGGTCAGAAACCTTCAAAGGTCGAACTAGTTGCTGAGCGCGATAGCGCTGAGAGTTCCTTAGCTCAAGTGAACACAACCATCGAAAGACTAAGAGCAGAACTTAACTCGGCTAGAGCCCTGGAGACCAGCGCTAAAGAGCAGACTGCTCGTGCCCTTGCTGAACTAAAGAAGAATGATGCTGAGCTTGCATCACACGCTGAAAAGCTTGGCCGACTAAGAGTGCAGGTTGAAGCACTTGATGCTGAAAGAGCTCGTCTAGAGCGGGTGGCTGATACTGCTCGTGAAGGTATCGCTGTTGCGCAGCAGGGTGTTGAACAAGCTGTTTCTTTGCACGAAGAATTCTCTAAGCGTGAGCGTCCTAACCTAGATACCTCAGCAAGAGTAGATCTGGCCCTGGCTCTTGATAACTCAAGACAAAAAGAACTTGATGTGAAGGTTGAACTTGGTTCTGCCACAGACCGCCTAAGAGTTGAATCAGAACGTGCCACAGCACTACGTTCACAAATCGGTGATGCTCTTGATGCTATTGAGAGATCTAAGGCAGCAGCCCAACTTCAGGCCAGACAACTTGCTAGTGCTCAAAGTGTTCTAGAACTGCTACCGGTAGCAATTACCGCTATCGAGAAATCAGCACAAATAGCCAAGCTTGCCCTGCATGATCTTGAAAGCAAGAGAAGAAACCAAAACGAAGAACTAGTGCGTCTTCGTGGTGAAACCTCAACTGTGCAGAACAGATTGTCTGCCCTTACTCAAACAGTTCACGACATTGAACTCTCTAACCATGAGAAGAGATTGAACCTAGCCAACCTTGTTTCTAAAGCAAATGAAGACCTGG
>CANLDE010000063.1 GCA_947489235.1 Micrococcales bacterium | reverse complement strand
CAGGCTTACCCTCACCATGCTCAATTGCATTGGTAAGTAAGTTGTTTAGGATTCGCTCAATACGTCTTGAGTCAACTTCACACTGCACTGCACCAGATGGAATATCTGCCTCTAGGTAAACATTCTTTGAATCTGCAAACGGTTGAATAGCTGCTAAACAAACACCAACAATTCCATTCAGGTCGTGCACTTCAAATACAGGTTCAACACCATCTGCGTCATACCTTGAAATCTCCAGTAGGTCTGCCAAGAGGATATCGAATCTATCCATCTGTCCGTGCAAATTCACAATTGAACGCTGCGTAAATTCAGGTAAGCCATCCTGATTGCCATAGAGGTAATCGGCAGCTAGCTTCATGGTGGTTAAAGGTGTTCTAAGTTCATGGGACACATCAGAGACGAAGCGCTGCTGCATCTTTGAGAGCTCATCCATGGCTTTGATCTTTTCCTGCAGGCTATCGGCCATGTGATTGAAAGATGTTGCCAAGACTGCTGCCACATCGGAACCCCGAACAGCTAATCGTCTGTCAAGATCACCATTAGCTAATAGCTCACTGGCATCGGCTGCTTCTTGGACAGGTCTGACTAGCCAGCTGGTTACTAGGAAGGAGAAGAAACCAATAATCATTAGGGTTATAAATCCACCAAGGACCAGAGTTCGCTGCACAAATACCAGTGATTGTTGTTCGTTATACATGTCATAAACCAGATACAACTCATAGTTATGGCCACCTGGTAGCGTGAACTTTTGACCGATCAAAACAGCTGGGGTTGACTCCCCTGCCCGAAGAACTTGAACAGTTCTAGATTGCAAACCAGCTTCACTGGTTACTAGTTTTCTAAAGTCATTGGTAATCAAACCTAGATCTATACCTGCCGAAGTTGGGCTAGAGAGATTCTTTGGGTTTGGCTGGTTAGAGCTGTGTAGGAAGGCAACCTGTCTGGTTTGCGAAACACCAATGGATTCAAGTTCGGGGACAACCTCGGCAAGAACCTGCTCTAATTTCCAAGATCCTTGACCTGAGACGCCTTCAAACAATCTTGACACTGTGAATTTTGCGCGATTGCTTTCAATGACAGCTTGTTCTGTTTTTCTACTAAACAAACCATTACCGATGGAAACACTTAGAACTCCACCCAGGATGATTAGTGCCGTGCCAGAAAGAGCCACGGTATAAACCACGGCTCTAATCTGCAGCGAAGACCGAAATTGATCTAATGCCGCCTTAGTGATGCGGCTGAATATCATTTACTCAGGACCTGCTTTGTAGCCCCAGCCTCTAACGGTTAGCACTAATTTCGGGTCTTCCTGGTCATCTTCAATCTTTGAGCGCAAGCGCTGCACGTGAACGTTTACCAAGCGAGTATCTGCCTTGTAGGTGTATTCCCAAACCTGCTCCAAAAGCATCTCTCTACTGAATACTTCATTCGGGTGGGATGCAAGGGTAAGCAAAAGCTTGAACTCTAGTGGAGTAAGAGCAATCTTCTTATCGCCTTTACGCACTTCGTGACTTAGTGTGTCCATCTCGATAGAACCAATCTTGATGATTGGGTGCAGAACCTCTTTGAGTGGGCGAAGACGAGCCTTGATTCTAGAAACTAGAACTTCAATCTTGTATGGCTTAGTGACATAGTCATCAGCACCAGCTTCAAGACCACGAATCATGTCTGTATCGTCGGTTCTAGCTGTAAGCATGATGATTGGAACTCCAGAGTTTCTTCTAATCTCTGAACAAATCTCAATTCCGTTTTTACCTGGCAACATCAGATCCAAAAGAATTAGATCAGGTTTGTTCTTCTCAAAGGCAGGAACAGCTTCTAGCCCTGTGGTTGCATAACAAACTTCAAAGCCACTGGCCATTAGACCAATTTCTAGTTGCTCTCTAAGAGCATCGTCATCTTCGACAATCAGAATTTTAAACATGAAGAGTTCTTTCTAGTAACGGTAGTGATCCGGCTTGAATGGGCCCTGTGGCTCCACTCCGATATAACGACCCTGGTCATTAGAGAGTTCAGTTAGTTCTACTCCCAAAGCAGACAGGTGTAGACGAGCAACTTTCTCGTCTAGGTGTTTAGGCAAAATATAGACGCCGATTGGGTATTCCGACCTCTTGGTGAATAGCTCGATCTGAGCTAGTACCTGGTTGCTAAACGATGTGCTCATTACAAATGATGGGTGACCAGTTGCATTTCCTAGGTTCATTAGTCGACCTTCAGAAAGAATCAAGACAGAGTTACCATTCGGTAGCTGCCACTCATCAACCTGAGGTTTGACTTCAACCTTCTTGATGCCAGGAATACGTTCAATACCTGCCATATCAATTTCATTATCGAAGTGACCGATGTTAGCTACCACTGCTAGGTGCTTCATCTCAACAATGTGTTCGGTTCTAATAACAGCTGGGCTACCGGTACCGGTAATAAAGAAGTCAGCTTCGTGAACTACCTTCTCAATTGTTGTTACTTGATAGCCATCCATAGCTGCCTGCAAAGCACAGATTGGGTCAACCTCGCTGATAATTACGCGAGCACCTTGGCCACGCATAGCTTCAGCTGCACCTTTACCAACATCTCCATAACCTGCGATAAAGACTGTCTTACCACCGATAAGAATATCGGTTGCACGGTTTAAGCCATCTGGTAGAGAGTGACGGATACCGTACTTGTTATCAAACTTAGATTTTGTAACTGAGTCGTTGACGTTGATGCCTGGGAATAACAATGTTCCACGCTTGAACATCTCGTATAGACGCTTAACTCCAGTTGTGGTTTCTTCAGTCACACCATAGATGTCTTTAGCGATGCGAGTGAAACGTTCGTTGTTTAGTTTGAACTGCTCAGCAAGCAAAGCAAGGATTACTCGATACTCTTCGTTATCTTCAACACCTGCTGGTGGAACTGATCCTGCTTGTTCAAACTCACGACCCTTGTGAACTAGAAGAGTTGCATCGCCACCATCATCCAAAATCATGTTTGGACCAATGTAATCTGCACCTTCAGCAATTGCTTCTTGAGTCCAGTCAAAGATCCGCTCAGTTGCCCACCAGTACTCTTCTAGGCTTTCACCCTTCCAAGCAAAGATTGGAACACCGGATGGAACCTGAACGCTTCCATGCGGACCAACAACAGCTGCAGCAGCAGCTTCGTCTTGAGTTGAGAAAATGTTGCATGAAGCCCAACGAACTTTAGCTCCAAGAGCTACCAGAGTTTCAATAAGAACAGCTGTCTGAATAGTCATGTGTAGTGAACCTGCGATACGAGCACCACGAAGAGGTTGGATAGGACCGAACTGTTCGCGCAGTGCCATAAGTCCTGGCATCTCGTTTTCAGCTAAACGGATTAGGTGCCTTCCATAATCAGCTAGCCCAAGATCTGCTACCTTGTGCTCGATACCGGTGGTTGTCTTGCTGCTCATTGAAGTCATGGACTCTATTATCGCCCTTATTGGTCCCTAAAAGAAACCAAATCGTTACCTACGGATTAGCCCTAAAACTTCATCCCTGATAGCCACCATGGTGGCTTCAGCCTTGGCTTCCACGTTTAGACGAAGCAAAGGTTCAGTGTTTGAAGCCCTCACGTTGAACCACCACCAGTGGCCTTCTGAGTCAGTGCCTGAGAGAGTAACCCCATCTAAGTGGTCAAATTCAGCCCTAGAAACAAAGGCCTCTTCAATCCTGGCCTTGGCTGCAGGGACATCGGTAACTGTTGAGTTGATTTCCCCTGATAGGAAGTAAGGGTTGTACTGCTTAGAGATAGCGCTCAAGCTCTCAGGCTGTGCACCAAACTCGGCGAGCACATGCATGGCTGCCAACATGCCGTTGTCAGCACCCCAGAAGCTCTTGAAGTAATAGTGAGCTGAATGCTCTCCTCCGAAGGCAGCATTAGTTGCCGCCATGCGGTCCTTAATCAAAGAGTGGCCGACCTTGGTGCGCTCACCAATAGCACCTTCAGATTTGATAACTTCGGCAACAACTCTAGATGTGATCAGGTTATACAAAATAGTGATATCAGCATTTGCATCTAAAGATCTGGCTCTAGCAATTTCACGCTTGGCAACCATAGCTGCAACAGCACTTGGTGTAACCGGGTTACCGTTCTCATCAATTACAAAACAACGATCAGCATCGCCATCAAAGGCAAGACCTAAATCTGCTTTGTGCTCAACAACAGCTTTTTGCAGATCAACTAGGTTCTTAGGCTCTAGTGGATTGGCTTCGTGATTAGGGAAAGTTCCATCCAACTCGAAATACATATCGATAATCTCAATAGGAAGCTTTGAAAGCCCAGCTGCTGTTCCTAAAACTGCAGGAACAGTAAGTCCACCCATACCGTTAGCTGCATCAACAACTACTCGCATTGGTTTTATAATCCTTAGATCAACAAGAGTTCGCAGGTAAGTTGCATACTCGACTAGAACATCTTGTTTTGAATAAGAACCAGGAGTTGCAACTTCTTCAATGCCATCAGCTAGGAATACTTTTGCTCTGTCTCTAATGGCAGCAAGTCCGGTATCTAGGCTGATGCCTCGAGCACCTGCTCTAGAGAATTTGATTCCGTTATAAGAAGCTGGATTATGGCTAGCCGTGAACATAGCAGCAGCAAGGTTTAGGTTGCCTGAAGCGAAGTAAGACTCATCTGTGGAGCAAAGACCGATAGAGATAACGTTTGCCCCACGTGCCATAGCACCTCTGGCAAAAGCTTGTTCAAATAACGGAGAAGAGTCACGCATGTCATGACCTACAACTACAGATTTGCCAGCTAGCTCTAGCTCATCAACAAAGCCAGCAGCTAATGCTTCAACAACTTCTTCAGTTAGATCAATGTTTACTAAACCTCGAACATCGTAGGTTTTGACCATTGCGTCCCAGTTGACAGCCATGAAAGCCCCTTCTATTTATCAACCTAAAGAATACAATGTCCCCATGACCCTAAAGCCAAGAGATAGAGACCGTCACGGTCGTGGCATCCGCCATTCCCTATCTGGTGCCCAGTATAAAACTGGTGGTTCTGGTCTAGATACCTTTGCCTCGATAGTCAATTCCACCTGTGAATACCTCAAAGAGCGCTGGCCTGATGAACTAGGTGATCTGCAGCATCGAATTATGGATGCACCTGTTCTTGGAGTTAATTCCACTTTTGTCAAGCGTTGGTCGGTTAGAAAAGAAACCAAAACCATCGTGATTTATCGACTACCAATCCTGCGCCTTAATCAAAGTTCTAACCCAACTGAAGAGCGGGTCCGTATAGAACACCATGTCTTTGAAGCAGCAGCTGCCCTTATTGGTAAAGAACCTTGGGAGCTCATCTTTGGAGATGACGAAAACTAAAGTTAGTGAACACTAACTTCCACACGACCTGAAATATTCTTGTCATCTAGTAGCGGTAACACACTGATACGGCCATCAACATCAATAACCAAGTTTGCATAAACATCTGATTCAGGAATAACACCCATCGATAAGCCAGGTGTTGCTCTGACTACTTCAGTAGCCCCAGCACCAATTGTTCTCTTGACTGTTGTGCCGCCAATTCTGATCGACACAGTTGTTGGTTTATCAGCTGGATTGGTAACCGATAACTTACTAATTCCAGATTTAGGTACGGCTATGTATCTAGCTGTTTTGAATGCCTCTGCCGCATTGATCCAAGCAAAATCTGTATACGCCCCAGGGATAGTTTTACTTCTAACTAGTCTCACGCTCGAGAGCACTTTCACATCTGAAT
>CANLDE010000062.1 GCA_947489235.1 Micrococcales bacterium | reverse complement strand
TCGACTCGGTAACACAACTGGCGAGATAGTTGATATGCAGGGCAATGTTTTAGGTGAGCACAAGGGTGCTCATGGCTTCACAGTTGGACAGCGTAAAGGTCTTCAACTAGGTAAGCCAGCAGCTGATGGCAAGCCTAGATATGTTTTAGCTGTTGATGTGAACACCAACAAGGTTGTAGTAGGTCCTCAGCAAGCATTGGCGGTTGTTGAACTAGTCGGAAATAAGTTCACCTGGTGTGGCAAGGCACAGGAGAATCCTGAGGAGTTCTTTGCAGCCCACGTTCAAGTAAGAGCTCACGGTGAACAGGTAGCCTGCCAGGTTGCAATAGTTGATGGCAAGATGGTCATTCGTTGCGATGAACCTATCTACGGTGTAGCACCAGGTCAAACGGCAGTTATTTACCTAGGCACCAGAGTGCTTGCTCAGACCACCATCGATCACACAGTTTCAGCAGTCGACTCTTTTTCAACAGCATCGGCGAGTATCGGCTCGAGCCTCGATGGTGCTGTTTAGGCTTATCAGGTGCCAGAGAAACCAGCCCTCCGTATCGCCTTCTTAGTCGATGAAATCAATAAACATCGTCGTGCCTACTATCAAGAAAACACAGTTCTTATAAGCGATGCTGAGTATGACTCTCTGATGCAGGAGCTTGAGCTACTCGAATCAAAGCACCCAGAACTAATTACCGGTGACTCACCAACCCAAAGCGTTGGTGGCTCAGCTAACGAAGCCTTCTTGCCGGTTGAACATTTAGAGCGCATGTGGTCTCTGGACAACGCCTTCAATGAAGAGGAACTGGCTGCTTGGGCCAAACGAGTTGGTGAACAGAATTTCCTGTGTGAGCTAAAGATTGACGGATTGGCCATCAACCTAAGGTATGAAAAGGGAGAGTTAGTCTCAGCTGCCACCCGAGGTGATGGTGTTGTTGGCGAGGATGTCACCAACAATGTGAAAACCATCAAGCAGATTCCGCATCGCCTAAAAGGGTCCAAGATTCCAGATGTAGTAGAGATCCGGGGTGAGATTTTCTTTGGGGTCAAAGACTTTGCCTATCTAAATGCTGGGCTTGTAGCCGAAGGTAAAGCTCCTTTTGCTAACCCACGAAACTCAGCCAGTGGATCACTTAGACAAAAAGATTCAGCCGTCACAGCAAGTAGGCCGCTACAGATGCTGGTCCATGGTGTTGGCGCTTGGCCGGATGCACCATTTAAGAACCAAAGTGATTTGTATGAACTTCTAAAGAGCTGGGGACTGCCTACTTCGACTAGGTATGAAGTAGTTGATTCGGTTGAGGGTGTAATCAAATACATTTCACAATTCCAGGCTCAACGTCACAGCCTCGAGCATGAGATTGACGGGGTAGTAGTAAAAGTTGATTCTTTAGCAGCCCAAAAAGAACTCGGGTTTACCGCCAGAGCACCACGCTGGGCCGTAGCCTTCAAATATCCACCTGAGCAGGTTAATACCAAACTGCTAGATATTCGAGTATCGGTTGGTAGAACTGGAAGAGCAACTCCATACGCTGTTGTTGAACCAATCAAGGTAGCTGGTTCAACAGTTGAGTTTGCAACTCTCCACAACCAAGATGTGGTCAAAGCCAAAGGTATTTTGATCGGCGATACTGTTGTGCTTCGCAAAGCTGGCGATGTTATTCCTGAAATCTTAGGACCAGTTATTGAACTTCGAACTGGAAAAGAACATGCCTTCGTAATGCCAACCAAGTGCCCAGACTGTAACGCAAAGCTAGCTCCATCCACTGAAGGTGATGTGGACCTGCGCTGCCAAAATTCAGAACACTGCCCAGCACAGCTTCGTGAAAGAGTTGCCTATATTGGCTCGAGGGGAGTGCTGGATATTGAAG
The DNA here is from genome assembly GCA_947489235.1 of Micrococcales bacterium. GTDB lineage: Bacteria > Actinomycetota > Actinomycetes > Actinomycetales > Microbacteriaceae > Rhodoluna. The sequence continues at coordinate 4,186 of CANLDE010000062.1, read as the reverse complement.
CACTTGGTTATGTTGCAGCTGTTGCGCTGACTCAACCACTGGAGCCTAAGGTTGCACCGCTTAGCTCTGAAGCTAATCTCTTCAACTTGACTATGGATCAGCTACTACCGATTAGAACTCAAGTATTAGATCCTGATACAGGGTTACCAAAATTGGATGAAGATGGAAAGCCTAAGGTAGTTCAGTTCTTTAGCAAAACTGTTAAAGGTGAAACAGTTCCAGCAGAAGTTGCGATTAAGTTACTGAAGAATTTAGAGGATGCTAAAACTAAGCCGTTGTGGCGAATCATTGTTGCTTTATCGATTAGGCACGTTGGTCCAGTAGCAGCTAGATCTCTTGCTACCCACTTTGGTTCCTTGGACAACATTTTCAATGCCACTGAGCAAGAACTATCTGAGGTAGACGGTGTTGGAACAATCCTTGCTCAATCGCTATTGGAATGGATAAAGGTTGATTGGCATAAAGACCTTGTTGAGTCGTGGCGTAAATCAGGTGTCTTATTAGAAATCCCAGGACATGCTGGCCCTGGCGCAAACATTGTTGCAGACGGAGTCTTTACGGGCATGAGCATTGTGGTAACCGGTACTTTGCAGAATTACACCAGAGAGAAGATCGAAGAATTGATTATCACTAATGGTGGCAAGGCTGCATCAAGTGTGTCAAAGAACACTGCTTTTGTGGTTGCAGGAGCGAATGCCGGATCAAAGCTAACTAAAGCTGAGAGTCTGGGAGTGCCAGTTATTTCGGAAGAAGAATTTGCTCAAAAGTTGAGCTAATTACTTATCTTCGTCAATTGTTGATTCATCAACAGAAACCATAGATTCAGTTGACATCAACTTACTCATTGACTCTAGGAAGTCTGCAACTTCTTCACGCTCTTCAGAAAGTCTGTTCAAGCGCTCACGGCTGTCCTTGATTGCATTCTCCGCATAGCCCTGAGCCTTGCGTGAAAGAATCTCTGCACGACGACGAGATTGGTTGATTAGGTCTGTTGAACGCTTTTGTGAATCAGCAAGAATCTCATCACGGTTGTTTCTAGCTTCTCTTGATACACGTTCTGCCTCGCTAAGAATCTCAGATGCTCGAGCAGATGACTCGGCAAGTGCGCGGTTAGCTTCTTCAGTTATCGCTTGAGCTTGGCTTACAGCAGTTTGATAAATTCTCAGTGCTTCCTGCTCTGCTTCATCACGCTTTGCCTTAAGTTCAGCTTCAAGATCAACTCTTGCTTGAGCTGTTCGCTGGCTAAGTTCGGTTGCAAGTGCACGTGCTTCTTCAGTTTCACGGTGAACCTGTGATCTAAGTTCTGCAGCGTATCTCTCACCATCAGATTTGATTGCAGCAGCTTCACGCTGAGCTGTTTGAATTCTTTCTTGGGCTTCGCTAACACTTGCAGATGCAGTGTTAAGCATTTCGCCGTGACGACGGTCTGCTTCAAGACGAGCTTCTTCCATCTTGATTTCAGCTTCTTGGACTACACGGTCTGCTTTGTCCTTAGCGGATCTCTTTAGAGAGTCTGCCTCGCCCTTAGCTTCTTCACGAATACGAAGAGCATCTTGACCAGCATCGGCAATCATCTTCTTGGCTTGCTCTTCAGCAAGGCGTAGTGTCTGCTCGAACTGAGCACCTAGGGCTGCATAGCCATTAGGACCACCTGTTTTGACCTGAACCTTTAGGTTGTCAACTTCTGCTTTCAGGGTAGAGATCTCTGAGGCTGCCTTTTCGTTGTAGGTAGCCTGGTGCTCAATCTCAAGACGCATCTCTTCCATGGTCTTATCGACCTGGTCGCGGTCGTAGCCGCGCATAACGATATCAAACTCTTCGCGGTCGTAGCCGCGCATAACGTTATCGAAGTTCTCTTCTTCAGCCATTTATGTGTTCTCCTGAAACATGCAAAGACTCAGCCTAAATACAGGCCAAGCAACTATGTAAGTTTAGTCCAGTAAGCGGGATTGGGTAAGCCCCGATATACTTATTAGACCTGCCTATAACAACAGTTTGAGGAACCCAATGTCAGATGTGACCCCTGATTTAGTGCGTCATCTAGCCAATTTGGCCAGAATCGAGCTAGATGAGTCCGAAGTAGTTCGATTTACTGAACAACTGGGCGTGATTCTAGATTCTGTAGCCAAGATCTCTTCAGCAATAGATGAAAATACCCCCTCTACAAGCCACCCAATTCCGCTGGCAAATGTATTCAGGGAAGATATTATTGAGCCTTCTCTGAGCCAAGAACAGGCTCTTTCAGGCGCTCCTGACCAGGGTCAAGGCCGTTTCCGAGTAGCAGCTATCTTGGACGAGGAGTAGGCAAAATGTCTGAACTTATTAGAAAAAATGCCTCAGAACTAGTCCAAATGCTAGCCAAGGGCGAGGTTAGCTCAGTTGAGGTCACCCAGGCCCATATCGACCAAATCTCTAAGGTTGGCGATGCTGTTCATTCCTTCCTCCACTTAACCACTGAGAATGCTTTAGCTGTTGCTAAGGAAGTTGACCGCAGAAGAGCAGCTGGAGAATCACTACCTGCTTTAGCTGGTGTGCCAATTGCCGTCAAAGACAACCTGACCACAACCGATGCACCGACCACAGCAGGTTCAAAGATTCTTGAGGGCTGGATCGCTCCTTACGATGCAACTGTTGTTACCAAGCTGCGTCAAGAGATGATGCCAATTCTTGGTAAGACCAACCTCGATGAATTCGCTATGGGATCTTCAACAGAGTTCTCAGCGTATGGACCAAGTAAGAACCCTTGGGATCTAACAAGAATCCCTGGTGGTTCAGGTGGTGGCTCATCATCTGTTGTCTCTTCATTCCAATCACCTTTGGCAATTGGTTCAGATACAGGAGGGTCAATTAGATTCCCAGGTGCTGTTACCGGAACTGTTGGAATCAAACCAACCTATGGTGCTGTATCAAGATACGGCTTGATTGCCCTTGCTTCATCATTAGATCAAGTTGGGCCTGTTGCTAGAAATGTTCTAGATGCAGCATTACTTCAAGATGTAATCGGTGGCTATGACCCTAGAGATAGCACCTCGCTTAAGGACTCTCTAGGTTCAATGGTTGAAGCGGCTAAGAGTGGATCGCTCAAGGGTAAGAAGGTTGGAGTAATCAAGCAACTATCTGGTGCTGGTTTCCAACAGGGAGTGCAGAACAGATTTGCTGAAGCACTAAAGATTATTACCGATGCAGGTGCTGAGATTGTTGAAGTTGACTGCCCATCATTTGAATATGCAATTGATGCCTACTATCTAATCCTTCCTGCGGAAGCTTCAAGTAACTTGGCTAAGTTTGACTCGGTTCGTTTTGGTATGCGAGTAACCCCTGAAGGTAACCCAACCATTGAACGAGTTATGGCTGCTACCCGTGAAGCAGGCTTTGGTCCTGAGGTAAAAAGAAGAATCATTCTTGGAACCTATGCTCTCTCAGCTGGTTCATTCGACAAGTTCTACGGAGCTGCTCTAAAGGTTAGAACTCTTATTCAAAGAGACTTCGATGCAGCCTTCGCTAAAGCTGATGTATTGGTTTCACCAACAGCACCAACCACAGCATTCAAGTTCGGTGAGAAGGTGGCTGATCCTTTGGCCATGTATCTAAATGACATTGCAACCATTCCAGCCAACCTTGCCGGTATCCCTGGTATCTCTGTTCCTATTGGTTTAGCAGATGAAGATAACCTTCCAGTTGGTATTCAGTTCCTAGCACCAGCTCACAAAGATGCTGCCTTGTATGAAGTAGGAGCAGCACTAGAAGGAATCCTTGAGGGTATCTGGGGTAAGCGCATGATGGACTTCGCACCTAAGTTGGAGGGTAACTAATGGCTAAAGCTAACTTGATGGATTACGACAAGGCTCTAGAGCTTTATGAAGTGGTAATTGGTCTAGAGGTTCACGTCGAACTCAATACCAACACCAAGATGTTCTGTGGCTGTAAGAACGACTTTGGTGATGAACCAAACACCAATGTCTGCCCAATCTGTATTGGTCTTCCTGGATCACTTCCTGTAGTTAACCGCAAGGCTGTTGAATCATCTATTTCTATAGGTCTTGCTCTTGGTTGTTCAATTGCTCCAACCGGTGGGTTCTCAAGAAAGAACTACTTCTATCCAGATCTAGCTAAGAACTACCAGACCTCTCAGTTCAGAGATCCAATCGCATTTGATGGTCAGTTGGATGTTGAAGTTCCTTCAGGT
>CANLDE010000061.1 GCA_947489235.1 Micrococcales bacterium | reverse complement strand
CTGGGAAAAGCCACCAACCAAAATAGGCTCCCCCTAGAAACAATGGTGTGCTAGTTAGAGCAAAGGCGACGGTGTATTTACGTTCACGCTTTTTAAACGCTGGTGCAACGAAAGCCCAGATTTGATAAAGCCAGAATGGGCTAGTGATAAACAACCCGATGAAAAATGCAACCTGAAAGTGCAAATCGAAAGCTGAAACTACAGAGCCAAAGTTGACAGTGGCATTTACATTAGCTTCTTGGGCAACGCGAATAATAGGTTTTTGAAGTTCTGCGAAGACGTAATCAAATAACTGCCAACCGGCTAGCGTTCCAGCGAGTATGGCAAAAGCAGATCGAAAAAGTCTTTTTCGTAACTCACGGAGGTGCCCCGAGAGTTTCATCCTCTTATCGGGGTTGCGGCGAAGAGCCATTAGTCTTTTTTAGGTTGTTCTTTCTCAGAACTAGCCTTCTTGTCCTCTTCGCGCTCATCGCCCATCTGCTTCATTTCCTTACGGAAAATACGCATCGATTCACCAAGACTCTTAGCAAATGATGGAAGCTTAGGAGCTCCCCAAATGATGAGAACAACAAGGATGATGAAACCTAAGTGCCAGCCTTCTAAACGCATAAATCAAACCTTACTTCTTGGGATTACGGGCTTTTGAACCAGTGCCTTCAAGCCTACGCTGTCTGTCCAACCTAGATCGTTGAAGAGCACTTAGTTCAATCTTAAGGGTTTTTGACTTCTGAGTAATTGGGTCTAAGGATCTATTTACTCTGATAGCGGAAGCCCTCAGCTTCAAGCCAACAACAGCAAGGGCTACCAATGTGGTCAGGGCCAAAAAGCCATAGAAGAACCACCAGATGTTGACCATTTACTCAACATCCTTAGGTGTGGTCGAGGTTGACTCGCCAAGGGCATTCAGGGCAAAGTCTCTAACTGCTGTTTTGGCAGATTGAGGAGCAATGACTCGAGCTGCTCCCCCGAATCGAGCGATAACTCTTCCAAGGTTTCTAACATCGCCAACCTTGATCTTGAAGCGTTTCACTGTTTTAGTAACGCTTTCTGGTTCTTCCACCGGTTTGAAATCAAAGATAAGCGAGTATGCCTCAGGATCAACTTCCAAGGTGACTACTGTGTCTGATTCGGAAGCTGTGTAAATCTCGTCAACCAATTCAGCATTACGAGCATCTTCACTGATTGGAATCTGGGTAGGAAGTGCATTCCTCATTCGATCCAATCTGAATGAGCGAACACCTTTGTTGATTGGACACCAAGCTCGTAGATAAAACAACTCACCTTGGGCATCAATTCTTAGAGGCTCTATCAAACGGTTCAAAGTGGTTTCACCTTTTAGGTTCAGGTAGTCGCAGGTGATACTTACCCCTGCAGCAATTGCGTCTTTGAGAGTAACTAGATCGCTATCTCTAAAGCCACCCTCGATAAGAACGGTGTTCTTTTTTCCTGATTGTGAACCCATTGAAAGAATTCTCTTCAGTTCCTCAATTTCAGCGTTGTCAACAAGCCCTGGTAGTGAACCCAGATAAACAAGTCCAGCCGATAACGCAGATGCCTGACGAGAAGAAAGCCTAGGAACTTCTTCGATGGCATGGCTGAAGGAATAATCAATAGAGATATAACCATCTTTTAGGTCATCGGCGTCTAGATAGTATTTGCCATCCATATTTGATTTCATCAAATCTGTGAAGCTAATCATTCTTACTGCTTTAATTAGTTCTTTCCGTGAGACTTTGAAGTGGTCCATCAATTCTTCGATTGTGTACATCTGGCCATCAACCAAAAGACCAGTCAGAGCCAGCATTAGATTAAAGCGGTCTGTATCATCTAACTTTTCATTTTCAGCCATGAAGATCAGCAACCTTCCTGAATCCAGATTGAACCAGATCTGCTAGTTGCTTAGGCTCAACAACTTCAATTTGGTCTGCGTACTCACGAAGCTGTTCGGCCAGTACATAAACATCGTGATAATTGATTCGATGTATGTTGTCTTTCTTATCGGCTACTAGATCAAGTTCATATCTAAACCAAGCCTCGCTACCCGGTGTAACGCTAAGCACAGCCTCTTGACTCTTGGCATGCTCATTCAAAGACTCCACCGCAGCATCAAGAACATGTTGTTCAGGTGCCTCAAATGTTACGGGGCTCCTTTTTGAATCGAGAACCTGAGTTACTGGGCTGACGATTCGACGAAGCATAAAATTGCGAGGCTCTTTTCTGTATTCGTCATATCCAAGAACTAGCCACTGCCCGCCAATAGATCTGAGAACCCAAGGCTCAACTGTTCTTGTCTTTATCTCACCGGACTCAGGATTTCTGTAATCAAAATTCACTGTGATGTTCTCTGTGACAGCGAATTCAAGTTCTCTAAGACTTGGTTCGAAGGCCTGAATCTTTGGAGAGATACCTACGATGTCAGAGGAATTTCCAACCACACCTAAAGCACGTAACTTAGTGATTCCTCGGCTTGCCTCTGATGAAAGAGAGCCACCAGCCCAGGCTTGAGCAGCTAGGTTCAAAAGAGCCAGCTGTCTAGGAGTTAGTTTCACATCCGTAGGCCAAGAGAATGTTTCTCGCTTGATTTTGTAAACATAGATTTGATTGTTTTCATCTTCAACCTCGGGAATTTCACCATCTATGATTATTCCCAGTTGCCTTAGAGCAGCCTTGTCACGATCAAATTTCTTCTCTAAAGCTGGATTTACTTTGCCTGGAGTGTAATCAGCATCGTAGCCTGGCACAGATGACAGAATTTGGCTCTTAGTTAGTCCATTTTTCGCATAGAGAAGGACACAGGTCAAATTGAATAGTCGCTCGGGTTTACCGAGGTCAAAGTCATCATCTGATTTTGAAGACATTAAATCCTTTTGACTACTTGTTGATGCCTAGAACGTCAATGACGAAAATCAAGGTTGCGTTAGGAGGAATAGAGCCTTGGCCACTTTCTCCATATGCATCTGATGGCGGCATCACAGCAACAACCTGTGAACCAACAGTTACACCTTCAAGTGCCTTAACAAAGCCAGGAATCAATCCGTCAGTTGAAAGCGTGAAAGTTGCAGGGCTAGCTGGGTTCTGAGCGTCACGAGCTAACCAAGACGAGTCAAATGGATCGCCAATGCTCTCAGACCAAACCCAGCCAACATAGTGAACTGTTATAGAGTCCCCAACCTTCACAACTTCACCGCGGCCAGTTATCAGAGTCGATCTCTTGAATTCTGTTGGAGCTGAAAAGTTTGGTTGAACAATGCCTGGTTGGTTGGTCTTTGGAGCTAACACAACTGCAGGGAAACCAGACTCTGGTGAGTTAGCTGAACCGTTGGCGTAAGGAAGGTAAACCTTTCTAAGCGCAAGAACAAATAGTGAGCCTTCTGGATCAGCATCTGATGCAGGCAGTGCGAAGGTAACAATCGATCCTTGCTTTACTCCGCTTAGCGCGTCACAGTAAGCCTTCGATTCAGTTGCGTTGAATACCTGAGAAGCCGAATCGGTTCCATCAAATTTATTTGCTGCTAGTTGCAAACCTGAGGTAGATGAGAAAACCGCGTAGTCGATGTTCACCAACTGATTACCTGTGAAGGCAGGTCCTGTTCCTTCAACAACTACTTTTGTTTGAGAAGTCTTGATGCCAGCCAAAGCTGACTTCACAGTGCCGCCTGGTGCCGCGGTAGGAAATTCAACGGTAGGTACTGTCTTGTCTTTGGCAGTTACCTTGACTGCGTCAATTTCAGATCCACCCTTATAGGTTTCACAAGCTTTAGATAAACCATCGAAAGCCTGCACCTCTGGAGTGCCAGAAGACATGCAGCCGGATAGGGATACGGCTAAAGCTGAAGAGATTAGAAGGGCGGTAATTTTTGACACGGGTGACTACTTTCTATGGATTCGCTCTAGTTTACTCGGCGTTTTCGTCAAATCCCTTAATCGTCGCTTCTGCTGCATTTTGGGCAGATCGCAAGGATTTCCGAAGTTTCTTCTCACTTATTGATCTCTCCCCAACATGTTCAGGGTTCCAAACTGCTAGGTCTTCATCTTCGAACTCAGGTTTATTGCGTCTACTGAAGCTTGGCAATAAAGCACCAGGGGCTAATCGCCTAGCGGTGAGTAAGAACCCAGTGTGGCCACCCATTCTGTGTTCGGGCCTTACAGCAAGACCTTGCAGGTGCCAGCCTCTAACCAATGACTCAAATGCTTCAGGCTCTGCGTAAAGTTCGCTTGATCTAATTTCCTCTGCCACTCGCGATAGTTGGGTAACTGTTGCGACGTAGCAGATAAGCACTCCACCTGGAGCAAGTGCTGTGGAGGCCTGTTCGATACATTCCCATGGCGCAAGCATGTCTAGAACAATTCGATCCACTGAACCTGCGCCTAAGTGGTTTGAGAGTTCAAGTTCTAGGCTGCCAATACGTACATCCCAGTTTTTAGGTTCATAACCGAAATGAGTGCTCACATTTGCTTTAGCAATATCTGCAAACTCACTTCTTCTTTCAAAAGAAGTCAAATGACCTTCTGATCCGATTGCTCTTAGCAAATACATGCTCAAGGCTCCTGAACCAACTCCAGCTTCGACAACTCTAGCCCCAGGAAAAATATCTCCCATAGTTACGATGCTGGCTGCATCCTTTGGATAAACAATTGCTGCTCCCCTAGGCATTGATAAAACAAAGTCAGTGAGCAATGGTCTAAGCGCTAGGTATTCAACCCCTGCTTGATTAGCGATAACTGAACCATCTGGTTTGCCGATGATCTCATCGTGCATGATATCTCCACGGTGAGTGCCAAAGCGGGCACCTACAACCAAAGTGATTGTGTTTAGTCTCCCCTTGGGACCAGTTAGTTGAACTCTTTCTCCGGCGACAAAAGGACCGCGGTGTTTTCTGGGCTTGTCACTCATTTCATTAGCTTTCTTAGCTGTTTATAGCTAACGCCTTCGAGAGTTGTCCAGAGAATACGGCCATCTTTTTCTGGAATGGGAATGACATTCGGAATACCAATTGCATAGGTGCCAGCAGCTTCTGCTGAGGCTAACCCTGTGCTGGAATCTTCGAAAGCAATGCAATCTTTAGGTGCAAAACCTAAAAGAGCCGCTGCCTTTTCATAAGGTTCTGGATGGGGCTTGCCGCGGCTAACATCATCACCTGCAACAATCACGTCGAAAGAGTCGAAAGGTATCGCATCAACGACCTGTTGGGCCATTCTGTGCAGAGACATTGTTACAAGCGCTGTTTTGACATTGTGTTTCTTCAGATCAAGTAAAAGCTCTTTAGCCCCTGGTCGCCAAGGAATAACGCGAGCTAACTTGCTCTGCACCTCGTTTGTCAGACGGTTCAGGATTTCATGGGTTTCAAGTGGGATATTGGCGCGGTCTTTCAATACTTGAGAAGACTGATCAAGGCTCATCCCAACGATGCCTAGCCCGTCCTCATGAGTCCAAGTGCCCTCGTGCTCAGCAGCCAAAGCCTGCTCGCTAGCCATCCAGTATGGCTCAGAATCGATGAGTGTGCCGTCCATGTCAAACAGAACGGCAAAGGATGGCTTGCGACCTAACATAATGTGAAAAGTCTAATCTGCTGGAATGAATTAGAGTTCTTATGACTACATGTGAAATGGTGATTGATTGAACGAGACTTCTAATATTTTCAGCGGCCGAGTGTTGATTATTGCTCTGGACGGTTGGACAGACGCGGGTATGGCTTCCACTGGAGCGGTTTCCTATATAAAAGAGAAACTTTCATCTGCGTTGCTGCTGGCTTTAGATGACCAGGATTACTTTGATTTGCTAAGACAAAGACCAAGTATTGTTCTTGACGAGCATGGGGAACGCGATTTCATTTGGCCAAGTATTGAACTCTTTGGCCCAGGACCGAAGTCCGAGGTTCAACAAAAAGATCTAAGCCTTTACTTTCTAACTGGACAAGAACCTGCTTTGCAGTGGCAATTCCTCATCACCGAGCTCTTAGAGATTATCGAGGATAGGGATATTCAGTCAGTAATCATGTTGGGCTCTCTCGCCGCTGAAACTCCACATTCAAGACAAATCAAGATTTACAAAAATAGTCAAACTGCTTCAGTTAGAAATGCACTGGGAATTGAAAGAAGTAACTATGACGGTCGAGCAGGATTTATCTCTGTCCTTGGTCACGCCATAGAAAAAGCAGGAATTCCTACT
>CANLDE010000060.1 GCA_947489235.1 Micrococcales bacterium | reverse complement strand
GAAATACCAGTAAATATGTCCTCAGTGCTGTTTCGAGCCTGCTTAATCGGGAGTTTGCATCTGAGCCTTTATATAGGAAGCCAGGCGCTCTAAAGTTCAATACCGTGGAACTGAGGATCAACCAGCCAGATTCTGTTGATGGGGCTCTTCTGGAGACCCTTGCTGCTTATGAGCAGCAACTGATTTTGTCCTCGAATCGTTGAATTGTAACGCCTAGGTAAATACCTTGTGTTAGTGACAAAAAGTGTCCTTGGGGGCTAGTAGTGTCTAGATGTGTGTGGTTGGTGATTGGCACCAACCTAAATAATCAGGAGGATACAAGTGAACAAAGTTTCACGTAAAGCCGTAGCAGGAGTAGCAATGGCAGCAGCCAGCTTGCTAGTTCTTTCAGGCTGTGCATCACCAAAGGCCGGCGCAGGATTCATCGAATGTGGTGTTTCTGACGAAGGTTCATGGGCAGACAAATCATTCAACGAATCAGTAATGGATGGAATGATGAAGGCTGAATCAGAGTTCGGTGTAACTCTAAACCAAGCTGAATCAAACTCTTCTGAAGATTTCGCTCCAAACCTAGACGCGATGGTTGCGGCTGAGTGTGACGTTATCTTCGCTGTTGGTTTCAACCTAGTTGACGCAGTTAACGCTGCAGCAGAGGCAAACCCAGAAGTTAACTTCGTAACAATCGATGGTTGGTCAAACGGAGCTACAAACCTAAAGCCAGTTGGTTACAACATGGCTGAGTCTTCATACCTAGCTGGTTATGCAGCTGCGTACTACTCAACAAGCAAGGTTGTAGGTGTTTACGGTGGTCTACAGATCGGTGCAGTTACCGCATTCATGGATGGTTTCTACTACGGTGCTAAGGCATACGAAGCTGAGACTGGCACACCAGTGACCGTTCTTGGTTGGGATGCAGTTGCTCAGCAGGGTGACTTCATTGGTGGATTCGCACCTAACGCTCCAGAAGGAAAGACAATTGCCGCAGGTATGCTTGCATCCGGCGCTGACGTTATCGTTCCTGTTGGTGGCGACCAGTTCGGTGCTCTAAAGGAAGCTATCGATGAGTCTGGCGTTGACGCCAAGATGATCGGTGTTGACAAGAACATCAGCGTTACTAGCCCAGAGTATGCACCTTTCACTCTTACCTCAATTGAGAAGAGAATGGGTTCAGCAGTTTACGACATCGTAAAGGCTCTTGCAGTTGACAAGGTAGCTTTTGCTGGTGGTGGCGACAACGCTTACACAGGTACCTTGGCTAACGCGGGAACTGACATCTCAGAGACAGAGTTCTTTGACGATGCGCTAAAGACAAAGCTTGCTGAACTAAAGGCTGGCATTATCGATGGCTCAATTAACCCACTTAGCTAATTACTAGATAAGTAACTTAGGAACTGCCGAGGCTTAGGCCTCGGCAGTTCTGCTTTAATCTGTCCCCTAAAACTTGGGGTAGATTAGTAAAAAGGAAATGCGAAGGAGCCTGCACCTGCCATGAAGCTAGAACTTAGAAACATTACCAAACGCTTCGGTACCTTAGTGGCCAACGACAGCATCAGCTTGACTCTAAAGCCAGGAGAGATCCTTAGCCTTCTAGGTGAAAACGGTGCTGGTAAATCCACACTTATGAACGTTCTCTATGGACTGCTGCAGCCTGATGAAGGCCAGATTCTCATAGATGACAAAGAACAGAAATTTGCTGGCCCAGGCGATGCCATGGCAGCCGGAATTGGTATGGTGCACCAACACTTTATGTTGATTCCGGTGTTCACCGTTGCAGAAAACGTAGTTCTAGGACATGAACCAACTGGCAAGGCAGGAAATCTAGATCTAAACGCTGCCCGCAAACTTGTCAAAGAAATCTCTGACCGATTTGGTTTCGATATCGACCCTGATGCAAAGATTCAAGATTTACCGGTAGGTGCCCAGCAGCGAGTAGAGATTATTAAGTCCCTTGCTAGAGATGCAAAGATTCTTGTTCTCGATGAACCAACAGCAGTGCTAACTCCGCAGGAGACTGACGAGCTGATGGCAATCATGAGAGATCTAAGTAAAAACGGAACTTCCATCATCTTTATTACCCACAAACTCCGTGAAGTTCAGCAGGTAGCTGACCGCATCATTGTTATCCGTCAAGGAAAGGTGGTCTCCGAGGTTAGCCCTAAGAGCACTGCTGGAGAACTAGCCTCTCTCATGGTTGGCCGTGAAGTTGATCTTGATACCAAGAAGAAGGCAGCCAAGGTTGGCGCTGAGACCCTTGTTGTGAAAGACCTAACTGTTTTAGATGATCGCAATCAGCAGATGGTTAATGGCATTAGCTTTAGTGTCCACGATGGTGAGATTCTCGCTATTGCTGGGGTTCAGGGCAATGGTCAGACAGAACTTGCTGAAGCGATTTTAGGCCTACGTAAAATCCATAGCGGAAGCATCCAGGTTGCCGGTCAAGATCTAACTAAGAGCAATGTTAGACAGGTGCTTGAGGCAGGAGTTGGCTACATTCCTGAAGACCGCAAGAAAGACGGTTTGGTAGGGCAGTTCACTATTGCTGAAAACCTGATGTTAGACGGGTCATTCGGAAAGCCTTTTGCTAATGGTATGCAAATTGACTTCGCTAAAAGAGATGAAATTGCAGAGAAGCTAATTAAGGATTTTGATATCAGGACTCCTTCAGCGGACACCTTAGCCAAGCAGTTATCCGGTGGTAACCAGCAGAAGGTGGTTGTAGCCAGGGAGATGAGCAGAGACCTTCGAGTTTTGATTGCCTCTCAACCAACCCGTGGTGTTGATGTGGGTTCAATCGAGTTCATTCACGAGCAGATAGTTGCCTCCAGAGATGCAGGGAAAACCGTTGTGATTATCTCAACTGAGTTAGATGAAGTTCTCGCGCTTGCCGACCGTATCGCTGTTATGTATCGAGGCCGAATTGTTGGAATCGTTGATGCTAAAACAACACGAGAAAAACTTGGAAAGATGATGGCAGGTATTGCAGCATGAGTAAGAAAAAAGACGTAATGGCTCAGAAGCCAGCTCAAGATAAGGCAACTACTGTCCTGCATGAAATCATGTCGGGTGACCCGGTTCGCATTGCGCTTTCTGTTTTGCTTGGATTCATCATCGGTGGCGTGTTTATGGTGGTCTTTGACAAAAACGTGATCAAGGCTTTTGAAGAATTCGGAGTAGACCCAAACTATGCACTTTCAACAGTGTGGTGGACAGTTCAAGATGGTTATGGAGCGCTGTTCTCTGGTTCGATAATCAACTTTGGTGCAGATAACTTCACAGCTGCTATTCGTCCATTCACTGAAACACTTCGATTCGCAGCACCGCTAATCATGGCAGGTCTTGGTGTCGCTCTAACTTTCCGCGTTGGACTTTTCAACATCGGTGCTACCGGTCAAATGATGGTTGGTTTGGCTGGTGCAACATTTGTTTCAACTCGCCTACAAATGCCAATCATTATTCACATGCTTGCTGCTGTTTTTGCAGCAGTTGTTTGTGCAATGATCTGGGGAATGATAGTTGGTGTTCTAAAAGCTAGAACCGGTGCCCACGAAGTTATCGTGACAATCATGATGAACTATGTCGCACTATCTCTGTTCACATATCTATTGAGACAGCCGAACCTTTTGCTTGAAGAAAACGGTGGTGGCACTCCAAAGTCTGATAACCCAGATGGCACTGCACGACTTGGTTTGTTGTTCGGTCCAGATTTCCAAGTGCACTACGGTCTTATCTTTGCGATTTTATCTGTTGTTCTTTACTGGTGGCTCATGGAGAAATCAACCTTCGGATTTAGATTCCGTATGGTCGGTCACAACCCATCAGCTGCTAGAGCAGCCGGTATCAAGGTCGAAACCACATTCATCTGGGCTCTAGCTATTTCAGCAGGCTTCTCTGGTCTGGCAGCAGCTAACCAGGGCCTAAGTGTTGACGGTGGGCTTACAACCAGCATTGAAGCCGGTATTGGTTTTGATGCCATCACAGTAGCGCTTTTAGGTGGATCTAGGGCCGGTGGTGTGGTGATGGCTGGCATGCTCTTCGGTGCTTTCAAGGCAGGATCTGCAACTATGCAGGTAGCCGGTGTTTCTCCTGAGGTGCTGGGTGTAGTCAAGGCTTTGATTGTTCTCTTTATTGCTGCTCCGCCAATTATTAGGGCTTTCTATCGATTACCGGTACCTAGCCCTAAGGTTTTTGAATCAGCTCAAAAGGCTAAAGCTGCAAAGGTGATCAAATAATGAAAAATGTAGAAGTCACTCCAGGAATGTTTTCATCGGCTGAAACAAAGCCAAGTCTAAAAACTCCAATCACATTGGTAGTTGCAGCTTTCGTTGTATTAGTTTTCTTCGGATTCCTAGGCAAAGCAGGAGACATCAGTTTTGTCTGGAGCGATAAGCGTGAGGCAATTCAACTTCCACCATTTGTTGTCAACTCAATGCTCTTCTGCACATTTGTTGGAGCAGTGCTATTGCTTATCGGTTTACTCTCGATTGCTCTAAGCCTTCGTGGAAGAAGAACTCCGGTATGGCTAATTGCAATCTATTCTTTAGGTGCGATGATGGCCCTACTTGGTTGGTTGGCCACTGAAGCAACCCAAGGTGTGCAAATGATTTTCATTTTGGGTAACACTTTGGTTTTGGCTATCCCACTTATTTTTGGTGGAATGGCCGGCATCATGTCTGAGCGTGTTGGTGTTGTAAACATTGCCATCGAAGGCCAGCTACTAACCGGTGCATTTGTTTCAGCGGTGCTAGGTACCATGACAGGCAACCTATACATCGGAATGATTGCAGCGATGATTGCATCAGGTTTACTTTCCATGGTTCTCGCATCTCTTGCAATCAAGTACCTAGTTGAGCAGATCATTATCGGTGTGCTGCTAAACGTTTTGGTTATTGGAGTTACCAACTTCTTGTATTCAGCTTGGGTTGACGATGACAGCATTAACCGCAACTTCCCTGGAACTTTTGAGAAGCTACCAATTCCTTTGCTTTCAGAGATCCCTGTTTTAGGTCAGGTTCTGTTCAACAACAGAATTACCGTTTATTTGATGTTCATTCTTGTGCCATTGCTTTGGTATGTATTATTCAGAACCAAGCTTGGTCTCCGTGCTCGTGCCGTTGGTGAACATCCACTAGCTGCTGACACAGTTGGAATCAACGTCGGTAGAACTAGATTCTGGTGGGTAACTATCGGAGGTATGGTTGCAGGTCTAGGTGGTGCCTCACTTACCCTTGGAAACGTAGGTTCATTCGGTCGTGAAATGTCTGCAGGCCTTGGATTTATTGCCCTTGCAGTTGTGATTTTGGGTCGCTGGCAGCCGATCTATGTGACTCTAGGAGCACTGCTTTTCGGCTTCACCATCATTCTCAAGGTCTGGGCCAACCAAGTTTCTCCAGGTATTCCGGTTGACTTCATCACTATGGTTCCGTACCTAGTGACCTTGGTGGCAGTAGCCGGTTTTGCTGGAAGAGTTAAACCACCAGCTGCCTCCGGCCAACCATATGTAAAGGGCTAAGAAAATGACTCAAGAGATCAACTGGGAGCTACTTAAAGATGCAGCCGTCAAGGCCATGCAGAAAGCATATGCTCCATACAGTCACTTCCCAGTTGGAGCTGCTGCTCTAGTTGATGATGGCCGAATCGTCTCTGGCTGCAATGTTGAAAATGCTAGTTACGGTGTTGGGCTGTGTGCTGAGTGTGGACTAGTTAGCAATTTGAGTATGACCGGTGGCGGCAAGCTAGTTGCTTTCTATTGTGTTGATGGCGCGGAGAACATTTTGATGCCTTGCGGCAGATGTCGTCAGTTACTATTTGAACACTCACAAGTGGGGATGCTTTTGCAAACAGTTTCAGGAATCAAAACTATTGAACAGGTTCTGCCTGATGCATTTGGTCCTAGGGACCTAGCCGAAGGTTTCGGCGCAGATGAAAGAAACTAGGAACTCAATTGTCTAAAGAATTTTCCGCTGTTGAACTAATTGTTGCTAAGCGTGAGAAACAAGAACTTACAACTGAGCAGATCAATTGGCTTGTTACTAATTACACCAATGGCGTAGTTGCCGATGAGCAAATGTCCGCGATGGCCATGGCTATCTTGCTAAATGGAATGAACAGAAGAGAAATCAAAGATCTAACTTTGGCAATGATTGCTACCGGCGAAAGATTAGATTTCAGCTCACTTACTATGCCAACTGCTGACAAGCACTCAACTGGAGGAGTAGGGGACAAGATTACCTTGATGCTTGCACCTCTTGTGGCTGTCTTCGGAGTTGCTGTTCCACAGCTATCAGGCAGAGGTCTAGGTCACACTGGCGGAACTTTAGACAAGCTCGAGGCTATTCCTGGCTGGCAGGCATCACTGACTAACCAGCAAATGTTTGATCAGCTGCAGCAG
>CANLDE010000059.1 GCA_947489235.1 Micrococcales bacterium | reverse complement strand
TGGAAGGCCTGAATCGCTGTCTTCAATTCCTTGATGCGTGCAACTGGGTTAGTCGGATCACTCGAGTACTGACCCTCTGGAACGTTGAAGTGCTCCGGGTCGTAACCCCAGTTGAATATTGGGCTGGCTTCATTACCTCCAGATGCATAGTCATACATCGGAAGAAGCTGCACGTGTGTTACGCCCATTTCCTTAAAGAAGCTAAGACCAGTCGAAACTTTAGCTTTACCAGTTCCAATACTTGTGCCTAGCTGAGCTAGACCTAAGAACTTTCCTCTATCAGCAGCTTTAACTCCACTGTTTGCATCAATAGAAGCGTCGCGAACGTGAAGCTCATACATAACTGAGTCAGCAGCTTTTCCGGAGAATGAAGGCTTCTTATGTGTCAACCAACCTGTCGGGTTAGTTCTAGAAAGATCAATAACTACTCCACGATCACCATTGACAGTAACAGAGCGCGCATAAGGATCAACAGCGTCTTCAGTGTTACCCCCTACAGTAACTCGGTACATGTAAACCTGTCCGTGCTTGTCCCCTGTTAGCGAAGCTGTCCAAGTTCCCTTGACACTTGAAGACATCTCTGTGACAGTTCCTGATGCTTTATCAGCAGTTGCACTTGCATACGTAACCAATGACACAGCACTTGCAGTGGGTGCCCAAACTCTAAAGTCAGTTTTTGCAGAAGTGTAGGTTGCGCCAAGATCATCACCTGCGTAGGTATATGCATCTACGAAAGCTGAACTTGTGAACACGCCTGCAGCGACCAACTGTCTAGTTCCAAAAACTCTTGTTGGATCTGGATCGGTGTGCTCAACTCTCAATGTTGCACCTAAAGGAATGTCCGTTGCTGTAGTGATTAACCACTGCTTGTTGCTTGAAGAAATCCCACCATTTAAATCTTTAATCTTTTCCGCAGAAACAATTGCTGGAGCTCCAACTCCTGTCAAAGAGAAACCTGGTCCAGCAGTTCCATTTGCCTTGCTCAGAGTCACCTTGACAGTTCTCAGTGATTCAATTGAAGCTCCCCAAATCTCAGGCGGGATGATGAATGAATCGTTGGTGTAGATATAACCGTCGTTCTCTTTAATCCAAATTTCAGCAAAGTTACTTGCATCTAGATTTACAATTCGATCCAAATCAACATCCTTAGTCCAACCTGACTTTAGACGTGGAATCAAACCAAGTTGACTCACACCGTCACTGATCGGCACCTGAGTGTTTATAAGTGCTAGGCCCTTGTTGTCCAAAACATTTGAAAAGAAAGGTGTTACCTGTGATTCAGGTAGTCCTGACCCCTTGAAAGCCCAGAGCCATAGACCCCAATCTCCGTAGTTAGTTGGGTTGCTGGTTCTCTTATAGTGGACGATCAAATTGGCACATTTAGCAGTTGGGCATGCACCTGCAGCGCTGGCACTTGATGTAATGGCTGGAACCGGAGCAACTAGCGCAAACGCTAGAAGTAGCGGAAGTACAGTCTTTTTAACAAGGACAGAGATATTGGACAATTCGGGGCCTTTCTATAGCTTGCAACTAGCCTAATTTGGCTCTCGGACTTGGGTCCTTAGGTAACGAGAGTCGTTATGTAATCGTTTCCATTTTCTAATCAGGTTAACAGAAAACTGGGCCCTAATTGCTTAGGGCCCAGCGATCTATTCCAATTTTGGAAATTACGGTGCGATAGTTACCTTCACAGCCGGCTTGTCAGTCATGCCTGGGCCCTTACCAACAACAGACTCAGCTTGGACATATACTTCCCAAACCTGAGGGTCGTCACCAGCAGCAGGTGCAGTAATTGCCATGTCACAGCTCGATGGAAGGTTCCAAGATGCACCAGCAAAAGCAGTTTGAGCTGCGTTGTTTGCAATGGTACAGGTCTTGGTAGTAGCACCCTTCTTAGCAGTCACAACGATCTTTGTAGGGAACATACCCTTCATAGCAACGTGTGATGGACGAACAGGAGTAACTGTTAGGTTTCCGTTTGCGTAAGCAGCAGTGGCTCCGTAACGAGCTACGTGTGTAGGCACTGAGTATGCAACTTCGCCTGAACCAATGCTCAACCACATGTCAACTCCAACCTTTGGAAGACCTGTTGAGAATCCATCGGTCCACTTGTAGTCAGGTGACTGAAGTCCAGCCCAGTCGTTTGTAGGCTGTGATCTGCGAAGAACTAGACCAGTGCTACCTGAGTAAACACCCATAGTCTGAACGATTGCGAATGCACCGTACTTGTCTTCACCAACGAATGGCCAACCAGTTGTGTCGTCCTTGACCTTGCCCTTGTATGGGTAAGTCTTAGTAACAACAGTCTTCTTGACTGGCTTCTTCTTAACGATTGTGGTTACAACCTTGCTAGTTGAAACTACATAATTCTTTAGAACTGGTGCAGCAACAGTTGTGTTCCAGCTGTATAGGTTCCAACCCTGGCTCTGAGCGTTCTTTAGAGAGGTGTTTAGGTGAACCTTGTAGCTCACTACTGCTGGGTATTCACGCTTTTGGGTGTGAACGTTCCACCATGACTCACCAGCAGGGAAGATGTTGTCTCCACCGAAAGGCTTGTCAGAGGCTGGAATAGCTGGCACAGCAGGCTTGGACTCGTCAACATCAGGTGTTGTCTGGTCGTCTGGAACTGCATCAGCTGCTGCCTGTCCATCCCATGACTCTGTTGTGCGAAGAACGTTGTTCAACGAAGTTATCGATACTGGGAATGTGAACTCAGCGAATGCACCATAGGCGTCTTCACCAACAAAGTTCGGGGTTGAGTCACCTGTCCAAGGTGTACCAGCAATGGTCTGAGTAGATTCACCAATTGTGTTGTTCTTTGAATCTACGCCTCCATTCCAGTGCCAGATGTTCCAGTCCTGAGCTACTTCCTTAGGGACGTTTAGGTGGATCTTGAATGTAGTGCTAGCTGCTGCCTGAGCAGGTGCGGCAATACCGACTAGACCTGTTAGACCTAGCGATAGTGCTAATGCAGTGCCTAAAGCACGCTTGATTTGACGATTCATTTTTCAATGCCTCCGGTTAGTTTTTAGGTTCTCCGCAGCCAATGGCAAACAGATTAAATACAAAATAACACCACGGAATGACATTGAGGGAGAAAATATAGCGTTTTACGGTCGCATTATGATAACGATTACATACACCTAGAATCTAGGGTCACGAGGTGCTAAAAAGCGTCAATTGGTGGGGAGTGCGGGACTTGAACCCGCGACCGACGGATTATGAGTCCGCTGCTCTAACCGGCTGAGCTAACTCCCCCAACCTTTCCATAGTCTATTCGTCAGTGCGCTTCAATCTGTTCTTTGCGTTATCTACTGTCTTCTTGACACCTTTACGGACCTGCCTGTCGACCTTTTTAGCCTGTCTAACCACATCAGCTTTGAGTTCATCTAAGCCCTCTTTGATATCTTCACCCAGGTCGGTTATCTTTCCCAAAGCCACAAGTGCCTGGCGTCTAACTCTAAGTTCAGCCCTTCTGACGGCATCATTCAATCGACCAATTGGGTTGTTATAGCTTTCTAGGTTGTCATCGCTTTCGCGTCTAGCATCCTGGTCGCCACGGTAAAGCCCTTCGAAGATGGCTAGAGTCTTTTTGATGTCATGCGACTGAATAAGGTGAATTGAGTTCTCAGAGAGTCTGTTTAGTTCCTCTTGATCTGCCGTTGCCACCTTAAGAAGGCATTGGGTGAAATCATCTACATCGTCAGGCTCAAAGAGGTAGCCGTTATCGCCATGGTGCACTAGATGAGGCAGCGCCATTGCATTTGCAGCAATTATCGGTCTACCCGAAGCCATCGCTTCCATAGTTGCAATTGACTGAAGTTCGGCAATTGATGGCATGGCAAAAACAGTTGCACGCTCATAAGCCAAAGGTAGTTCTTCTTCAGAAATGTGCCCTAAGAACTTGACTCTTTCAGCAATACCCAAATCGATTGCTAGTTCACCCAGATACTTTCTCTGGTTACCGTCACCGGCGATTTCAACGTAAGTGTCAATCTCTTTAGGCAACTGAGCAACTGCCTTTAGAAGATTGTGGATGTGCTTCTCCCAATCCAAGCGACCTAGAAACAAAATCCTAAAAGGTTCGTTAGTTGTAGGAGTTGGGTTGGTGAAGTTTGTTGCATCAATTCCACATGAAATAGCAAGGACATTCTCCATGCCAGCTGCAGCTTCAAGGAGTTCAGCAGCTCTACGAGTCGGAGTTGTTACGTGATCGAAGTTTGCCAGCACCTTGCCCGCATCTTTCCAGAGTCTCTTCTTGAACTGTTCCTCCAAGAATTTTGGTAGCGGAAGATAACGAAGAATGTTTTCAGGCATGATGTGGTTCGTTGCAACCAATCGAATGTTTCGCTGAAGACCACTTCTCATACAGAGACGACCCAAGATTAAGTGTGACTGTGAATGAATAGCATCTGGCTCAAAACCATCAAGGATTAGATCAACTTTTCTTTTCAAAGTAAAAGGGTTTACGTATCGCAATGTCTTGTGAAAGGGAACCTTATAACTACGGATTCTGTGCACCGTCATCGAAACTGAATCGATTACTTCCTTAGAGGTTCCCCAAGTCTTATTGAATGAGGGTGCAATTACGTGCACATCATTTCCGTTACGAACTAGCCCACCAGCTAGTCGCTCGGTGAAACGAGCGGCACCATTGATGTCCGGTGGGAATGTATCAGAGGCTATGAGCACTCTAAGTGGGTGACCTGGATGTCTGGTTGATTGAGCCAAGCGATAAAACCTGTCTTGTTTTGTTTGAAATTTGAGGCCCAAATGGCCTACTGGTAGTTTAGCCCAAAGCCTTTTGAGACTCTTTGATTACGGCTGGGTGGAACTTAGAAAGTAACAAAACGCCAACCACGCTGATAGCCCCACTGGCTATAAATCCAAGCATTACTGGCCAGGGGGCATTCATTGCCTCATTGAGTAGGAATACACCGATACTTACGGCTATAAGCGGATCAATTACGGTTAGTCCTGCAACCACAAGATCAGGTGGTCCAGATGCGTAGGCGTTCTGCACAAACCAGAACCCTAATGCCCCTGCAGCAATCATGCACAACAGCGCCAGAACAGTTAGCCCATCGGTGATAAGTTCACCTTCTAGGCGGAGCATTCGATTGAGACCGTCTTGCTGGAACAGTCTTTTCATAACGACTTTGATGAGGGTTGCCACAAACCCAAATAAAACTGCAGCACCAAAGACGAAAGTGAGTGGCTTAAACTTTGATGCCCCACTAAAGAAAATGAATCCAAATGTAGCAATCAGAGCTACTGCCATTCCCAGAATAATGATCAAACTGTTGTCATCAATGTCCGGCTCAGCAGCAAAATTTGTAGCCATCACCACAAATGCACCAAGCCCGGCAGTGCATAAAAGTATGGCGAGAATTGAAGCCTTATTCAAACTAGTTTTGGTAATCCTTGCATTGAGTATTGCTGTTATAACCAACGCGATAGCGCCGATGGGTTGAATCAAGATAAGTGGAGCTAGCAAAAGTGCTGTGAAGTGAAGAGCTATGGCAGCCACAGTCAGTGCCATTCCACCCATCCAGGCAGGTTTTCTTATGAGTTGAAAGAGTTGACTGAGTTTGAGATGGGTCAGACCTGATCTGGCATTCTGCTTTTGGCTACCAACAACACCGTTCTGGAGCAGAGTGCCGATTGCCAATAACACAGCTGACCCAAGTGCGAGGCAAATGGCCAAGATTCTCAAACTGTGCCCCAACTCTTATGTGTTCTCGGCTTCTAGCCTACCCAAAGAATCAAGAGGTTTCCTTAGGGTAAATTTGAGAAATGACGATTAGACCTATCTGTATCACTGGAAACCCAGTCCTGCACACCAAAGCCCTAGAAGTCACTGAATTCAACGAGGAACTCAGTCAACTGGTTCAGGACATGTATGAAACTATGGACGAAGCACCCGGTGTGGGGCTAGCAGCCCCTCAAATAGGCGTAAACCTGAGAGTTTTCGTCTATGACTGGGATGCTGAAGATGGCTCAGTCCAGCGTGGTGTTGTGATCAACCCCACCCTTAGTATTTCTGAGATTCCATCGGGTGAAGCAGATTGGGATACCGAATCAGAGGGTTGCCTAAGTGTGCCTGGTGAGAGATTCCCGCTAAAACGAGCTGAGAGCGCTGTGCTGACCGGAGTTGATCTGGACCAGAACCCAGTCCACATCGAAGCGTCCGGTTGGTTTGCCAGAATCTTCCAACATGAATTTGATCACCTCGACGGAATTCTTTACGTTGACAAGCTAAGTGAGCCATATGCTCAGGAAGCTAAAGAAATTATTGCTGAACGCGGCTGGGGTAAAGAAGGTATTTCTTGGCTACCAGGTGAAGAAAAACTAGAGGGCTAAGGCACCTAAACGATACATCTTCAAAAGCAATTGAGATCTGGTGTTTAGCAATAGTAATTTCTGAATTGCCAGTAACGTCGT
>CANLDE010000058.1 GCA_947489235.1 Micrococcales bacterium | reverse complement strand
GTAACTGTTGCCCTTGTAGGTAAATACATTGATCTTCCTGATGCTTACCTTTCAGTAACTGAAGCACTTCGTGCTGGTGGTTTTGCTGAGCAAGTCAAGGTAAAGATCAAGTGGGTAGCCAGCGATCTTTGTGACACTGAGGAAGGTGCCAGAACTCACCTAAGCGATGTAGATGCAATATGTGTTCCAGGTGGCTTCGGAGTTCGAGGTATTGAAGGAAAACTTGGAGCGCTAAAGTTTGCCAGAGAAAACGGCATCCCGACTTTAGGGCTTTGCCTAGGTTTACAGTGCATGGTCATTGAGTATGCAAGAAATGTTGTTGGTTTAGAAGGTGCATCTTCAACTGAGTTTGAAAGTGAAACCAAGTATCCGGTGATTGCAACAATGGCAGAGCAGGTCGACATTCTTGCTTCAGGGGACATGGGTGCAACTATGCGACTAGGTCTTTTTGAAGCCAAGCTGCAAGCAGGAAGTGTGATTGCTGAAACCTACGGCAAGACAACAGTTCACGAACGTCACCGTCACAGGTACGAAGTGAACAACGCTTTCAGAGATCAGATTTCAGCTGCCGGCTTGGTTTTCTCAGGAACATCTCCTGACGGTAACTTGGTTGAGTTTGTTGAACTTCCAAGAGAAGTCCACCCATACTATGTATCTACACAAGCCCACCCTGAATTCCTATCGAGACCAACCAAAGCTCATCCACTATTCCATGGACTGATCAAAGCAGCTTTAGCTGGACGTTTGTTTAGCAATAAAACCGACTAGAGGGCTAGCATGACTGAGATGAGTAAAATTCCAATCTCAGATGACAACGGTCTTGCCAAATCTGAGGTTATAAACACACAGGTAGCTTTTCAAGGCAGAATCTGGGATGTACTTTCGAAGACTTTTATGTTCCAAGGTGAAGAACTAACTCGGGAGTATATTCAGCATCCAGGAGCGGTTGCCGTCCTTGCAATCAATGACAATGATGAAGTTTTACTAATAAAGCAGTATCGAGCTCCAGTGAATAAGTATCTCTATGAGATACCAGCTGGCCTCAGAGATGCTGAAGATGAAAATGATATTGAATGCGCCAAGCGTGAGTTAGCCGAGGAAGCTGACTACCAAGCCCAGACTTGGACTCACTTGCATAGTTTTTATACAACGCCTGGTTCATCAAGTGAAGTTATCGAGATTTTTCTAGCTGAAGCTTTAAGCCCGACAGGTCACTCATTCGATCGGACAAGTGAAGAAAAGGGTATGGTGCCTATTTGGGTCCCATTTACAGAAGTTCTCTCTGCAGTTATGCAATCCAAGACTAAGAGCCCAACACTAGTAGTCGCCGTTCTAGCTCTGGCCGCAAGACGAAGCAGTAAGAGCTATGGCTAATCTCCAAAAAAGTGTTGATGGTTACCTTCGCCATCTCACTATTGAGCGCGGTATGGCAAAAAACACTTTGCTTGCCTATAAGCGAGACTTGTCCAAGTATCTAGATAACCTGCATCAATCTGGGATAACCGATTCAGCTGAAGTTAGTGAAATAGTTGTTCGTAACTTCGCACAGAGCCTAGTCGCAGAAAAGGGTTTAGTTGCAACTTCAGTAGCAAGAATCTTGGCTGCCGTCAGGGGATTCCATAAGTTCATGCTTTTCGAAGGCATTACTGACAATGATGTCTCTGCTGCAGTAAAACCACCTAAAGCTCCAAAACGTTTACCCAAAGCAATCTCTGTTCAGGAGATTGAACGCCTACTTAAGGCTTCAGGTCCTGAGCCAGATGACACATCTGGTGTTGCAGCAGATATCATCAGAGTTCGAGACAGGGCAATTCTGGAACTTTTATATGCCACCGGAGCTAGAGTTTCTGAGATTGTGAACATAGACCTGGACGACCTAATTGATCCAGAGATAGTTCGACTTTTTGGTAAAGGATCTAAGGAACGAATAGTCCCAGTTGGCAGGTATGCTCAGGCCGCCGTAGCGGCATATATGGTCAGAGTTCGCCCGAGCCTCGCTGCACTCTCGCTTGGAACCCCAGCCTTATTTCTCAACCAAAGAGGCTCTAGACTCTCCAGGCAAAGCATTTGGCAGATAATCAGTGATTCAGCTCAGGCCGCCAAGCTTGAAGTAGAGGTATCTCCGCACACTTTCAGGCACTCCTTTGCCACCCATTTACTTGAAGGTGGCGCTGATGTCCGCGTTGTCCAGGAGCTGCTGGGCCATGCCTCAGTGACGACCACCCAGATTTACACCCTTGTCACAGTTGATGCATTAAGGGAGATCTATGCGAGCAGTCATCCCCGTGCACAGCGGTAAGATTTAAGAGCAAAAGACAAGACTTCATTGGCCTAGAAACCAATAACTTACTGCTGTGAAGCCAGAGAGGAAACTTTATAAATGTCAGGTAAAAACACAGACCATCGGTTTCCGATTCCTAAGCGACTAACTAGTCACGGCCCAGCCAGAATAATTGCCCTCTGTAATCAAAAAGGTGGAGTTGGCAAAACAACTTCCACCATAAACACAGCTGCGGCTTTAGCAGAGTATGGTCGCAAAGTTCTACTGGTTGACTTTGACCCCCAAGGTGCGCTTTCTAGAGGGCTAGGCATAGTCAATGAAGACGTGAAAACCGTCTATGACTTAATGCTTGATAGAAGACTCAATGCCAAAGAGGTTATTGTTCATACTGATGTGCCTGGACTTGACCTGATTCCAGCCAACATACAACTTTCCGCAGCTGAAATTCAATTAGTTGCAGAGCCTGGTCGTGAAAGAATTTTAGCTGGAGTATTGCGACCAATCCTTGGCGACTATGACGTAATAATGATTGACTGTCAACCGTCACTTGGACTACTAACTGTGAATGCTTTGACAGCAGCTCACGGTGTGATGATTCCGGTTGCCTGTGACTACTTTGCTCTCAAAGGTCTGGAATTGCTGATCAATCACACAGTTGACTTGGTAAAAGAGAGATTAAACGAAGGCCTGAAAATTGATGGCATTCTCGCAACAATGTATGACTCTAGAACGCTGCACTCAAGAAACATGCTGAATCAGTTGTATGAAGACTACGACGATACAGTTTTCAGAACAGTAATCAAACACACTGTCAAGTTCAAGGATTCATCAGAAAAAGGACGACCTGTTACCCAGTACGCACCTTCCTCTGAAGCTGCTGAACTATATCGAGCCGTAGCAAGAGAAATGGTCGAACGTGGCTGCGCTCCATAGTGAAGTTGAAGAATCTAGCTCAAGTGGTTTCTCTCTAAACATAGGTAACTTTGAAGGTCCATTTGACCTTTTGCTTTCCCTTGTTTCCAAGCACCAGTTAGACCTAACCTCAATCTCGCTGAGTCAGGTAACCAACGATTTTATTGCTTATGTTCGAACTCTTGAAGAAGTTGACCAGCTAGAAGAGGCAAGCGAATTCTTAGTAGTTGCGGCCACTTTGCTCGATCTAAAGATTGCTGAATTGCTACCTAGAGGTGAAGTAGTTGACCCGGAAGATGTTGCACTTCTAGAAGCAAGAGATCTATTGTTTGCCCGCCTATTGCAATATCGCGCATTCAAAGATATCTCTTTGTGGTTCCAAACAGCTATAACCCAAGAGTCAAGAAGAATTTACCGCTCCGTCAGACTCGAAGACAGATTCAAGCAAAAGCTACCTGAACTTATTTGGACTTTGAGTGCTGAGGATTTTGCTCGATTGGCAGAAGAAACCATGGCACCTCGAGAAATACCAATGGTTGGCTTGACTCACCTTCATGCCTCAAGGATTTCAATAAGAGAGCAGGCTGCAGAAGTAGTAGCGCTGCTTAGGTCAGCTAGAACTTTGACATTCCGCGAATTGATTTCATCAATCAGGGACAGAGCAGTTCTTGTTGCTCGATTCCTATCAATACTCGAGCTTTATCGCTTAGGTGCGGTTAGCTTCGAGCAGAGTGAATCACTAGGTCCTCTGCAGATAACTTGGCAGGCAGAAGATTTTGAAGACTCACAACTATCAGCACTAGGAGCAGACTATGACGCATGATCAACAGGCGGAAGCAGAACTTGAGGCTCAAGTTAGCCAAGAAAAAGATGAAGTTACCTCACAAGATCCAAGGGAGTCACTTGCTATCAATGAGCCAATCAGCCCGGATTCGTTGCAAGGCGCGATTGAAGCGATCTTGATGGTTGCTGAAGTTCCACTTTCACTAGTGCACCTTGCTACATCTTTGAGCACCCCTGTGCCAGATATTCGCGATGCAGTGCTTGCAGTTCGAGATGACTTTGATGGAGCTAATGGTTCCCGTCCTCGTGGTTTTGAGATTCGTGAAGTCGGGGGAGGCTGGCGAGTATTTGTCCGAGAGGATTATGAGTGGGCGGTTCGAGAATTCATTTCGAATGAAAACCCAACCAAGCTATCTCAAGCCGCATTAGAAACTCTCGCTGTTATTGCCTATCGCCAGCCAATCGCTAGAGGTCAAATTGCTTCTATTCGTGGAGTAAACGTGGACAGCGTAGTTAGAACATTGCTTTCCAGAGGTCTGATCACAGAGCTATTTACTGATAGCGAAACTGGTGCAATCAATTACGGCACCACACCTACTTTCCTCGAAACATTAGGAATCAATGCTTTGGAAGACCTTCCATTGATCAGCCCATACCTGCCAGATGCAAATTCTGAGCTAGGTTCCGATTTTTCAGATGGTAAAAAATAATGACTGAATCAACCGAAGGCGTAAGACTACAAAAAGTTCTTGCCAATGCAGGTGTGGCATCAAGAAGAGCAAGCGAAGAACTCATCACATCTGGTGCCGTAAAGGTAAATGGCAAGGTAGTCAAGGAGCTAGGTAGCCGAATTAATCCTGAACAGGATAAGGTTTCTGTGCGCGGAACTCCGATTCAACTAGATGCGTCCAGGGTTTACATGGCGCTGAATAAACCAATCGGCGTCATCTCGTCTATGGCCGATGAATTCGGCAGACCAGATCTAAGCCAGTATGCACTTCGTTCTGACCGCATTTATAACGTTGGAAGATTAGATGCTGATACCTCAGGGCTTTTGATTCTTACCAATGACGGAGAACTGGCAAACATGCTGGCTCATCCAAAGTTTGGTGTTACCAAGACCTATGTTGCCAAGCTTGAGGGCACTATCTCGGCTCAAGAAATCCACAAGCTTATTAGCGGTGTTGAGCTTGAAGATGGAATGATGAATGCCGACAAGGCTACCCTTATTGATTCAAACCCGTTTGAGTCGCTTGTCGAAATAGTTATCCACTCGGGTAAGAACAGAGTGGTTCGAAGAATGTTTGAATCAATCGGACATCCTGTGAAAGATCTTGTGCGTAGACAATTTGGTCCAGTGCATTTAGGCCCACTAAAGCCTGGACAAACCAGATTGCTAAGTAAAGTTGAAGTGGGTGCCCTCTTGAAATCTGCTGAAGGCAAACAGACAAGAGCACCAAGACCAAAGTCCAAAGGCGGGCCAATCATTAAAGCCAAGCCGAAGGGGCGAAAAAGTGGCGTATAGGGCAATTCGTGGAGCAATCCAATTAGATTCTGACGAGCGCGAGCATCTGCTCAAACTAACTGCCGAGCTCATTTCAAAAATGATGCATGCAAATAATCTGCACACAGACCAACTCATTTCTATTCTCTTCACAGCTACTCCGGATATCACATCTGAGTTTCCCGCACTAGCTGCTAGGGAGCTAGGTATTGGTGATGTTCCACTGATGTGCTTTGTCGAAATGAATGTTATTGGTTCACTTCCAAGAGTAATTAGAGTGATGATCAACGCCGAGTTTGACGCCCCAAGATCTCAAGTTCAGCATGTATACCTAAGAGGCGCAGCAGCTCTGAGATTGGACATCGCTCAGTGAATGCCAGAACCAAAGGTCAAATACACATCATTGGAGCTGGATTACTAGGAACCAGCATTGGGCTATCTCTTCGCAATCTAAATGTTGATGTTTCCCTAGAAGATTCTTCACCAGCTGTCCAGTCGCTTGCGATTGATTTTGGTGCTGGTAGAAACATTGAGGCAGAAGATAAGGTCTCTTTAGTTGTGGTTTGTGTGCCACCAGATGTTAGCGCGAAGACAATTATTTCTGCTTTGAATAGATTTCCAGAGGCTATTGTTACCGATGTGGCAAGTGTTAAGGCAGCAATTCTTGATGAAGTTAGTGCCTCGGCAGCAGACTCTTCCAGATATGTTGGATCTCACCCTATGGCCGGAAGAGAAAAAGGTGGAGCACTATCGGGAAGACCAGACTTATTTGTTGGCAGACCCTGGGTTATCACAGTTGAGGAAAGCACTCAAGATAATGCTGTAAACGTTGTTGAGTCTTTAGCTCTGGACCTAGGTGCGACAACTCTTCGTTTGTCCGCCAAGGAGCACGATAGAGCTGTTGCACTTATCTCACACACTCCACAAGTTATATCCAGCCTGCTCGCCTCTAGATTGGTTGAAGCCGATAACTTTGATCTAGCACTAGCTGGTCAAGGAGT
>CANLDE010000057.1 GCA_947489235.1 Micrococcales bacterium | reverse complement strand
CAAAGCTTCGGGAGTTCTCTAGGCCCAATCAAGCCCAACATGTCCCCATCCCTGATCAGCAATTGAGCGTATTTGCGAGCTTTCTCAATGCCGTCCCCAAATACAGCAATAGCTGAAGCCGGTTCAACCTCGGTTGATACTGGCTCATTTGGCTGTGACTCGTTAGCCATAATTGCTCCAATCTTTAGAGAAACAAAAAGCCAGGAACGAATTCCTGGCCTCATGTTTCACGTGAAACTATTCTGCAGGCTTAGCCACAATGTGGCGTTCTTTGCCTTCGCCTTCAGACTCTGAAACTAGTCCGGCTTCGCCAATAAGATCGTGGGCGATTTTGCGCTCGTAAGATGACATCGGCTTCATGGCGACAGGTGCATTGGTGTCTTTAACCTTGTCAATTACTCTGTTGACGATCTTGGTTAGTGCCTCGACTTTAGCTTGGCGTGAACCAGCAATGTCTAGAATTAGGCGGCTAAATGACTGGGTCTTTGTCTGAACTGCGATACGGGTTAGCTCCTGAAGTGCCTCAACTGTCTCTGGTTCTGAGATGAGCCTTAGGTTGCTTTCCTGATCTGCTGTGATTTCCAAATATGCTCTGCCTTGGCGAACATCGATGTTAATGTCGCCATCTAGGTCAAAGATGTCTAGCAGTTCTTCTAGGTAGTCTGCGGCAACTTCGCCCTCTTCTTCGAGGTCTTTAGCTGAGCTCTTTGGCTCTGCTAGTTCGGTTTCTGCTACTTCTTGGGTTTCTAATTCTTCTGACATTTGGTCTTACTTTGTACCTTTCGGCTTCTTCTTGGCACGTGTCTTGGATACCGGTTGGACACGTTGGGTTGGCTGAGGTGCTTCGATTTCAGGGGTATCTTCGCTGGCCTTTGGACCTAGCTTGCCCTTCTTCTCTAGGCGAGCTTGGCGCTCATTGTGTGCCACAGAACCAGGGGTTGGTCTGCGGCGGATTACGTAATACTGCTGTCCCATTGTCCAGAAGTTAGAGACAAGCCAGTAGATGAGAACACCTAGTGGGAATGAAATACCTGAGATCAAAAAGATGATTGGGAAGACATAAAGCATGATCTTCTGTGTTTGGGCAAACTGTGAATTCTGGATGTCTGGGTTCTGGTTTTTAGCCATGATCTGGAGTTGAGTAATGAACTGAGATCCAGTCATAAGCACAATCATGATTGCGGCAATAATCTGAACGGAAAGAGTGCTGGCGGTGATGAATGTCTCGGAAAGGCTTGCTCCCAAGAACTTTGACTTCGCAAACGAGCTTGCCAGTTCTTGTGTCAGCAGCCCAACACCTGGCTTTGAAGCTTGTGCTTCCTGCAGAGTAGTGAAGAGCGAGAAGAACACTGGCATCTGGGCCAGTAGTGGAAGACAGGATGAAAATGGGCTTGAGCCGTGCTTTTTGTAAAGCTCCATCTGCTCTTTCGCCATACGTTCGCGTGAATCACGGTCCGTCTTGCCCTTGTACTTCTTCTGAAGTTTCTGAAGATCTGGCTGTAGTAAATACATTGAGCGCTGTGAGTTAATCTGCTTTACGAAGAGCGGAATTAGAGCTGCTCTAACCACGAGAACAAGTCCAACGATTGAAAGTACCCAGGTCACACCTGAGCCCTCAGGTAGACCTAAGGTGGTTAGGAGGGTGTGGAAGCTAACAAGTAGTAGCTCGATAACCCATTTGAATGGCCAGAGAATGGCTGAAATGATGTCCATTATTTATCCTTTTCCGCCAGCACTTCAGCATGCTTAGCGTATACAAAACCTATGTTTGTCAAACTCAGCCAACTCGGACCAGGTTTAACTTCGTCGATGCCACCCTTAGCAAATGGGTTGCAGCGCAGGATTCTCCAAGTGGTCAATAACGACCCGTAGATCAAACCATGCTGCTGTATAGAGCCTAGACCGTAAGCCGAACAGGATGGGTGATAAATGCATACATTTCCATAAAGAGGAGAAATAATTTTTCTCCAAGTAACTATGAATGCCACCATCAAGTTTCTTGGCAGGAGCCAAAGATTTAGAGCTATGAGTTTCATCTGTTTACCTTATTAACGGCTTTCTGACCCTGAGGCAACTAGTTTATTGAGGCTCTCATCTAATTCTTGTGTAAATTCGTTCCACGACAAATCGGCAAGGCCTGGAAGGGCTCTAATAACTAGTGAATCCCCGAGTTGAAAGTTTGAAAGACGCTCACGAATGGCAGCTCTAGATCTGCGCTTTACTAGATTTCTTTGAACAGCTGAGCCAACAGTTTTCGCGACCACAAATCCAAACCTAGGAGGGTGCGCGTTATCAGCTCTATTCAGATAGATCACCAGGTGTTGATTGGTTGCTTTACGACCATGTTTCATGGTCGAGCGAAAATCCTCGGCTGTTCTTAGCCGGTTCTCGCGAGCCAGCAAGGTTCTTTAGGCCGAAAGCTCGCTACGACCCTTGCGGCGGCGAGCAGCAAGGATGGCACGACCGGCACGAGTCTTCATACGCAGGCGGAAACCGTGGGTCTTAGCGCGACGGCGGTTGTTTGGCTGGAAAGTACGCTTAGTCATTTGGTATTACTCCAAAACTTTGTTGTTGGGTTCAAGTCAAAGTTATCGATCTTGATGTCACCTGCGAACCCCGAGCAGAGCAACCTGTTAAACTTACGCCAAATTGCTGGGCTGGTCAAGTTTTTATCCAAATAATCTTTGAGTACAAAAAGTGCAAATTTGAGCTGTTTTGTAACATTCTTAAGAATTTTCCTAAAAATGGCCTTTTCGATTTGCTTTTTCAGTTGGTTTGGCAGTTGAATACTCTAGCGGAGTTATCCACAGGTCAAATTTACTAAATTTGAGGTTATCCACAGCAAGTTGGCACTATGCTTTGTTGCTGATGGGATTGTGGAAAACTATCCGAACCCTTTGATTTTACTAGCATTTTGGAAGTTGTAATGGCAGAAGCAGCAGGCATTAGCCCGGAACAGTGGGCCGAGGTTGTATCGCAGCTTCACAGCGACGAACGCATGAGTAAACAGCACCTTGGGTTCGTAAAACTGATCTCAATTCAAGGTTTGCTGAGTGAAACCCTTTATCTCCAGGTTGCAAATGAAATGACTCGAGGAATTATCGAGCAAAAAATAAAGCAGCCACTTCTAGAGGCACTTCAAAGAATTGGTCTAGAAACTCCTCCAACTAACATCGGTATCGTTATAAACCCTGAATTGGCAGAGGTTTTCACTTCTACTCAGCAGGTAGACCTAGACGTAGTTGAGTCCGAGCCGGCACCCCGCCCTAACTACAACCCGACTGAGAGCGGCCAAATTCCGGACGGATCTTCCAGGCTAAACCCTAGATACACCTTCGATAGCTTCGTTCAGGGAAACTCAAACCGTTTTGCTTATGCGGCGGCATTCGCAGTTGCTGAAGTCCCAGCTAAGGCCTACAACCCACTGTTTATCTACGGAAACTCAGGGTTGGGTAAAACTCACTTACTTCACGCCATAGGTAATTATGTAAACCAGTATTGGCCAGCCAAGAGGGTTCGCTACGTATCTAGTGAAGTTTTCACCAATGACTTCATTAATGCCATTCAGACCAACACGAGCTTCAACTTCCAGTCGAAGTATCGCCAAGTTGATGTTCTATTAATTGATGACATCCAGTTCCTTCAGGGTAAGAAAGAAACCCAGGAATCTTTCTTTGCCACCTTTAACGCCCTACATGAGCAAGGTAAGCAGGTTGTCATCACAAGTGACGTCTCACCTAAGCTGTTGAACAGTTTCGATGAGCGTATGAGAAGTCGCTTCGAGTGGGGTCTAATGACAGACATTCAAGCCCCAGAACTTGAGACCCGTATAGCCATCCTTCGTAAAAAGGCTGAAAACGACAAGATCCGAGTTAGTGACGAGATTCTCGACTACATGGCAGCCCGTATATCCTCGAATATTCGCGAGCTTGAAGGCGCTTTGATTCGAGTAACTGCCTTTGCGGCACTAAACAGGACCCAGATTGACATGCCTCTAGTCCAGGCTGTGTTGAAGGATGTTGTTCCACTAGGAGAAAATGCGAACAGTATTGCCCCAATGGAGATTGTTCGAGCTGTCGCTGACTACTTCAAACTGACCCAAGAAGAGCTATTTGGTAAATCCAGATCTCAAGCAATCGTTATTGCTCGTCAGATAGCCATGTATTTGTGCCGGGAAAAGACATCAATGTCTTTACCTAAAATTGGTGCATTATTTGGGAACAGAGACCACACTACTGTCATGTATGCAATCAAGAAGGTTGGCGATCTAATGAAAGAACG
Organism: Micrococcales bacterium; assembly: GCA_947489235.1. GTDB lineage: Bacteria > Actinomycetota > Actinomycetes > Actinomycetales > Microbacteriaceae > Rhodoluna. The sequence goes on along the minus strand of CANLDE010000057.1, from coordinate 2,209 downwards.
TCGCTATATCTACAACCAGGTAACCGACATAATGACCGGTTTAAAGTAAATAAGTTATTCACATTCACTGTTGATAAGGATCAATATTCACCTCAAAATCTGTGAAATCAACCCACTTAAATGTAGAAACCCAAGACTGTGTTCACAAGAACGAGAGTTATCCACATTTTTATCCCCACCTGTGTATACAAGTTTCACGGTTGTCATTTAGGACTAAACATTGAGAAAGAGCCACTTATCCACATTTTCCACAAAGGCTATTACTGCTATTAATATTTAAGTAGATATTGAAAAGCCCATAACCTTAAGGGTCTGAGCCCTTGAACAGAGCAAGTCTCATTGTGTGGCAAGATTAACTAACTATTCCCTCGAAAGGTGAACTGTGAAGTTCCAGGTAAATCGCGACGTTCTGGCAGAAGCTGTGGCTTTTGCGGCACGTATGCTCCAGTCAAAACCAACCTCTCAAATTCTGTCAGGAATGCGTTTAGTTGCTGATGCTAATTCCATTCAGATCTCAGTTTTTGACCACGACGTTTCAGCTCAGACAGACCTCGTTGCGAATGTTGATCAGTCCGGAACTGCACTAGTTTCAGGCAAACTCCTAAATGAAATTGTTGGCCGTCTCCCTAACCAGCCAGTGAATTTCGAAGTTGGAGAAAACAAGGCTGTAATCACCTGTGGCACAACAAAATTTGAGTTGGCCATATTGCCAATTGCTCAATATCCAACCCTTCCTCCAGTGCCACCTGTGACCGGAACTATCGATGGAGAAGCATTTATTTCTGCCATCAGAAGAGTTTCTGTTGCATCTGCAAAGGATTCAACTCGTCCATTCCAAAAAGGTATTCAAATTAAGGCAACACCAACATCAGTAATGCTTACCGCAGCTGATCCAAATCGTATTGCTCGTTGCCAAGTCCCTTGGTTGGGTAAAGATGTTGCTGATGAAACTTCAGCTGTTGTTTTAACTAAGACCATGCAAGACATTGAGAAGTCTTTTGCGAACTTGGGTGAAGTAAGTATCTCTATCGCTGCAGAAGGCGAAAGAGGGATGGTTGCATTCCAAGCTAAAAACAGAATTGTCACAACCATCGTTCTCAACATTGAGAACTACCCGGACATTGATCAATACTTCCCAAACAATCTAGAAGAATCTGCTGTTATTAACAAGCAAGATTTAATGGATGCAACCAAGAGAGTTGAATTGGTTGTCAGTGAATCTGAAGACACCATCCGCTACTCATTCGAGGTTGGTTCAGTTCAGCTTGAATCAACTAGCTCTGAGAACAATGCAACCGAATCAGTTGAATCAACTTTGACCGGTAACCCAACCAGCTTGAGATTTAAGCCGTGGTTATTCCACGACGGTTTATCTCAAATCACCAGTGAATTTGTAAAGATTGAATTCACTAAAAACCAAAGAGATCCGAGCAGACCTGGTCCTATCATCATGTCTAGCCAAATGTCTAAGGATGCCAAGAGCCCTGACACATATCGCTATCTCCTAAACCCAAACATGCTTAAGCGCTAAAGCTTTAGTTTCAAAGAAAGGCAACACAATGCACATCGGTCTAATCGGCTTAGGCAAAATGGGTGGCAACATGCGCACTCGCCTCCGCAACAAGGGAATCGAAGTAACAGGTTACGCACGTAACAGAGACATTTCGGATGTCGACAGTATTGCTGATTTAGTAGCTGCGCTTCCTAGCCCGAAGATTGTCTGGATCATGGTTCCACATGGTCAGCCAACCGATGATGTCATCAATGAACTTGAGAAGCACTTGGGTGAAGGTGATCTAATTATCGAAGGTGGTAACTCACGCTTCAGCGAAGACATTCGTCACGCAGCTCAACTTGCACCTAAGGGAATTGGTTACCTGGACTGTGGTGTTTCAGGCGGTGTCTGGGGTCTACAAAACGGTTATGGCTTGATGGTCGGTGGAGACGCAAAACTAGTTGAGCACGCGATGCCTATTTTTGATGCTCTGCGCCCAGAAGGTGAAAGAGCTGAAGGTTTTGTTCACGTTGGTGATGTTGGTGCAGGTCACTACGCGAAGATGGTTCACAACGGTATCGAGTATGCGATGATGCAAGCTTTTGCTGAAGGCTACGAACTTCTTGAGAAGAAGGACATCATCAAGGATGTTCACGGTACTTTTGCTGCTTGGCAGCGTGGAACAGTGGTTCGTTCATGGCTACTAGATCTTCT
>CANLDE010000056.1 GCA_947489235.1 Micrococcales bacterium | reverse complement strand
TATGAAACTAGAAATTGTTTGGCTTGGATAGTTAGACCACAAAACCGAGCCGAGCATCAGGGCAATTAAGAGAGTGAGCTCGATTGGGATTTGACGGAAAACCCTTCTCCAATCGGCTTTGAAAAAGTAGTAAGCAGATCCTGCTAAAGCAATGGCTGATAGCCCATACCAAGCTAGCCAAGCTGGAGTTAGATACAAATACTCTTGGGCAAAAAGAGCATCACCGAATACAACTAGGACTAAAGCCAGATAGGCGATAGCAAAAGCGCGCTTAGGCACCTGTGCAACAACTGGTTTACGGGCTTTTTTGCTAGTTACTGACATTTGTACTCAAGTCTAGGGTGGCTGATGGCTAGAGGTGTTTCCCCAAGATTAGGCTATTGGAATGCTTGTGAAACTGATGAATCAACCGATGGATTATGCCTGGGGTTCTATTGACCTAATCCCAGACTATTTCGGTGTGGCAGCTACCGGCAAGCCAATGGCAGAGATTTGGTTTGGTACCCATGATGGATCTCCTACGGAAGTTGTTGGTGCAAATAAGTCCTTGCATGCCACCCTTCAAGAACAAGGAAAATCAGGAAGATTACCTTTCCTTTTGAAGATTCTGGCCGCTGGAGCACCCCTATCTATTCAGACACACCCCAATCCAGCACAGGCAGTAGAAGGTTTTGCTAGAGAAAATGCAGCTGGGATTCCAATTACTGCAGCCAACCGTAACTATAAAGATGACTTAGCTAAACCGGAGCTAATCGTTTCGCTAACTGAGCGCTTTGATGCTTTGGTGGGCTTTAGTTCTCCAGCTCTAATCAAAGAGAAGTTTGCTGAATTACAAGAAGTCAGCACCAGTTCTAACTTAAGTGAAGTTTTGAGTAGATGGGTCAAATGGCTTGACGAGCAAGGGGGAGTTCGTAAGGTTTTCCTAGATGCTCTAACTTCAGCTGACTGCGATGAAGCTTTCATATCAGATTTGATTGATTCAGCTGAACAATGTCCAGCTCTTGTTGACCTAGTAGTTCACCTTGCTGAGCACCATGGTAAAGACCGAGGTATTGCAACAGCTCTACTGATGAATCACCTGAGTCTAAATAGAGGCGAAGGTGTTTTTGTTCCTGCAGGAATGCCGCACGCTTACCTATCAGGTTTAGGTGTTGAGGTAATGCTTGCAAGCGACAATGTTTTGCGTGGTGGCTTAACTCCAAAACACATCGATGTTGAAGAGCTCACTAAAGTTTTAGTTTTTGAAAGCACAGATCCACAACTAGTAAGAACCAAGACACTTGCAGTTGGCTTTGAGAAGTTTGACCTGCCAACACCGGAATTTGATTTCTATCGAGCTAGCGTCAGCTCAACTAATTTGCTAGCAGATCTAAATCTTCCAGGTGATGCAATTGTTTTATGCACTGAAGGTTCAGTGGCTCTAAGTAACAGCCAAGAAGAACGCCAGGTTCTCAATAACGGTGAGGCAGCCTTTATGGCTGGAGATGCCAGATCCTTTAGCCTTGCTGGCAACGGATCTGTATTTATCGCAGTTAGTTCGAAGTAGCCCTGTGGTGGCTTGAAACAATATCCACCAAAGTGTATTTAGCTTTCCAACCCAAGACCTCATTGATTCTTGAAACATCAGCACTCAACGCAGCTGGGTCACCTGGTCTTCTATCAACTAGGTCCACAGCAAAATCTTTACCAATAACTTTATGTATGGTGTCAATTACAGCGAGAACTGAAGAGCCATTTCCTGTACCAACGTTAAAAATTGAGTGCTCTCTGTGCTCTTCATTCAAGTAATCAAGAGCTGAGATGTGGGCGTCGGCTAAATCAAGTACGTGAATGTAGTCGCGCACGCAACTACCGTCAGGAGTAGGCCAGTCAGTTCCAAAAACTTGGATTGGCTGGTTGTTTTTGATTGCGTTAAATGCAATTGGAATTAGGTTTGCAACAGCGGTATCGGCAAGATCATCGAATCCTGCTCCAGCGACGTTGAAGTAACGCAGGCTGACAACCTTCAGGCCCCAGGCTTTAGCAGCGTCAGCCATCATCCACTCACCAACAAGCTTTGTCTCACCGTAAGGGTTGATTGGTCGAGCTAGATAATCTTCGTTGACCTGGTCAACATCAGGTGAGCCATAGGTTGCAGCGCTTGAAGAAAAGACCATGTGCATGACCTTTGACTCTCGCATAGCTGAGAGCAGGTTGGTCACCGAGTTGATGTTCTGCTGGTAGTAATACTCTGGACGGTCAACAGATTCACCAACCGACTTTCTAGCGGCCAGGTGGATAACGCCTTGGATTCCGTACTTTTTGAATGCTTCCATCAAGACGGTTTGAGCATCAGCTGCGGCTAGATCTAGTTGAACTAGGGGGGTTTGGCCCAAGCGACTCTTTATGCCACTGGTTAGGTCATCAAGGGCAATTGGTTCATGCCCTGCAGCGATTAGCTGTCTAATCACGTGCGAACCGATGTACCCGGCACCACCGGTAACTAATATCTTCATGGGTATAGGTTATCTGGGTTTCAGAGGCCAAAATCCATGAAAATAGAGCGAAAACCGAATATTAAGCCTTGGTAACACTTCTCGATTTGACCTATTGTCAACTTGACACCACAATACTTACAGCGTTGTAATTACAACTGTGCAATCTAGAAGCAACGCTTTGAAGATTTGAGAGGAACCGCATGTCCGAGAACGAGAACTTTGGCCAAGTACCAGAAGACTGGTTTAAGGACCCTTTCCTTCGGTCAATGTTGGGCGGCGATCTAAGTGCTGATCACAACCCGTTAGCTTGGCAGCGAGACGCTCTTTGTTCACAGACAGACCCTGAAGCTTTCTTCCCTGAAAAAGGTGGATCAACTAGAGATGCCAAGCGCATCTGTTCTGGTTGCGATGTTCAAAAGCAGTGCTTGGACTATGCGCTAGCTAATGATGAAAGATTTGGTATCTGGGGCGGCCTAAGCGAGCGCGAACGTCGCAAGCTAAAGAAGCGCGCTTAGTCTAGGCACTGGCCACGCCATGAGTATGCGTGTGGTGGCGGTTGTTGTTAGCAATGACCAACCGCTCTATTTAGAAAAAAACTTAGAGGCTCTTGAAAAACAGAGTTTCAGAATTGAACGCACTCTAGTAGTAGACAGTTCAAAATCAACCGAAACAAATTCGATTTTAGATTCATTCGTAAATCAATCCAGCAAACATGCAGTGCTGTCCATTCAGGAAAACGCAACCTTTGCTGAACTTTCAGCTCTTGCCATAAAACAAGCTTTAGAAGGTTTAGAGAATCTTGATGAAATAGCGATTTGGCTTGTTCATGATGACAGCCTTCCTGAAGTTCATGCTTTGGCAGAACTAGTAAGAGCTCTAGAACTCTCGCCACTTGTAGCAATAGCCTCACCCAAGCAGCTGGGTTTTGATAATCCAAAAATGATTGTTCAACAAGGTTTGACTGTTACCTCAACGCTAAAACCTTTTTCATTGGTCAATGATGAACTTGATCAGAAGCAGCATGACTGGATGAGCGATGTGTTGGCTGTGACCAGCAACGCGATGCTAATCAGGGCAAATGTTTGGGCAGAGCTGGGCGGCTTCTCTTTGGTGGCACCGGAGCTTGCGGCAGATGTTGATTTAGGAATTAGAACCCATCAGTTGGGTTATCGAGTAGTAGTTGTGCCAACTGCAAGAGTGCGTCACGCTGAACTCTCGTTACAAGGACTAAGAGATAAGAAGTGGCTCGGTGGCTCAGTTAAGTTTGCTATGGCAAAAGCTACTAACCATTTGCGCTTGGCACATTTTCCTTTGTTTGTATCTTTTCTCTATTGGCTAGCTCTTCCCCTGCTTTCAGTGTTTCAAGTAGCAAAGTTGCTTCTAGTGAAAAGACCAGATCGGATTCTTTTCACATTAAGAGCGAACCTCTGGGCATTTTTCACAGTTAGAGCAAGGCTGAGAGATAGACATCGAGCAACGCTAAAATCGCTTAGACCGCTGTTTGCCACATCAACACAGATCAAATCGAGAACTCGTTTAGCCTTTGAGCTTGAAGAGCAAAAGGCTAACTTGGCAAACTTCCAGGAAGCACCTGCCACTAGATCTAATGTGTTGCAAAGAAGCTTTGCCGCTAGTGGTGGCCTCTGGGTAATGCTTGGGCTTTTGTTTGTCTCTTTCAAATACTTTCCTTTGGGACAGGCTGCTATTGGTGGCTTTGCTCTGCCACTTAGTGATACCTGGCTGCAACTATTTGCTAACACCGGTGCCAGTTATCAGTTTGTAGGTTTAGGCATAGCTGCTCCGAGCGATCCGTTTAACTGGGTCTTACTCTTTATTGGGTCACTGACCTTCTTTGCCCCGAATCTTGCCTTGTCGGCTGTGTTGTTTGTGGCAATGCCGTTGGCATATTTTGGAGCATGGCGTTTACTCTCCACAGTTACTCTTCGTAACTCGGTTAAGATTCCACTTGCTTTGATTTATGTTTTCTTCCCTGCATTTACTTTGTCGCAGTCAGTCGGTAACTATCCAGCTGTGCTGTTCTCGATAACCCTGCCTTGGCTTTTATTTGCTCTAGCTCGAGCAGGACGTTTGGGAGTTACAAGTTCTATTAGGTCCAATGCTCAAACCTGGTCTTGGATTGCTGCTAGCTCGCTACTGTTTGCCGTAGCTGCTGCAAGTGCTCCTAGTGCACTGTTGATTCTTGTAGCTGTTGCAATCACATATGCGGTGTTATCGCGCGGCAGATTTGCCACAACAGCTTTTATAGTTTTGCCTGCTTCAGCTTTGCTGACTCCATATCTGATTCATCAGGCACTAATCAATCAGAGCCCATTAGGGATATTTGCTGACCCAACAATCTCTTACCCAACTAAGCCACAATCTGTTTTGCATTCAATAATCGGTAATGACCAGCTACTTGGTTGGGCTGCTATTGGGATCCTTGCTATTGCTGCTTTTGCATTGCTTTCTAAAGCCAAAGGAATATCTGGTCTAGGCATTTTGGCTCTATTGGCTTTAGTGAATCTGATCTTTACCCAGTCGATAGCTTTTACCGCAGGTGGCACAGGTTCAATCTTCTTGGATTCAACCAACGCCGTTTTTGCTAGCCCTGCGCCAACGGTGATGTTCTTGAGCTTGATTGCCCTTCTGGGAATGGGTATATGGCTTGATTCCCTAACTCGAATTGGTATTAGAAGAATCGTTGTTGGCTTGGCTGTTGCAGGCCTAATGCCTTTGGCAATAAGCTCTATAACCACTCCCACAGTAATTAAATTTGGTGAGAGTAGAAACTTGCCTGCGATCTTCGAAGCCGAGTCAAAGGTAGGAAATGATTTGCGAATGCTGATTATCTCCAAACGAGGAGAATCAGAATTACAAGAATTCCGAGCAGAACTTATAAGACCTAATGGTTTGCGTTTAGATTCAATCTCCACCGCTTATAGAACAAGCCCGCAAAACATTTCCTCAGGTGCCGATGGCTCAGTCAAGAGTGTGATTTCTGAACTAGTTGGAAACCTAGTGTCAGCTAATGGCAAGGATCTAGTTCCTGCACTCAAAGAAGTTGGTATTGGCTATGTTCTGGTAACCAATAATGAAGGCAATGCAGATCTTGCCGTTAGTTTGAATTCAGTCACCGAGTTAGATCAGGTTGGAACCACTGAGTTTGGTCAACTTTGGCGAGTAAAAGCAAGTGAGAGCTTTGAGGTTCAAGATCGGCAGACATATTGGTCAATAACTAAATCGGTACAACTAGGAATACTCTTTGGTTTTATCCTTTTGGCTTTGCCAACTTCGCGTGGTCGTAAATCCAGGCGAGATGTTCAAGCGCTCAATGAAGATAGTTTTCAACTAGAGCAGGAGCAGCAATAATGTTGACTCGCGTTCTCCGCTTCGTGTTGGTATCCGGTGTTGCAACCGTGGTAATTGTCTTAGGCTCACCGCTTTCTCTTTTGAGCACAGCAAAAGTTGAATCAAAGATTCATGAAGTAAGTGCAAAAGATCTTCAGATAACTTGCACCGGCCCAGCTTTTATAGCAGGGGGTAAGAATCAAACCTCTGTTTCTTCATTCAGAAGAGTCGGTAGCGCTAGTTCATCAATTTCATATTCAGCGGTGAGTGGCACATCGCTCAAAGGCTATTCAGCTAAACCGATTACAGGGTTTGGAGTCAGGCAAGATATTTTCAAGAAACTCTCGAAGTTCACCTCCTATACAGTCCTAGATAAAACCGGTAAGAGCGCTCAAGGCTCGAGCCTACTGACCGCTAACCAGATTCAACTTGCTAAAACCAAGAGCATCAGGGGATTGCTGGCAGCTCCTTGTCTTAGACCGCAAAGCGAATTCTGGCTAGTCGGTGGTTCAACGGCTATCGGCAGGGAAGCGCTCCTAGTGCTAAGCAACCCAACCCCAATTGATTCAACAGTGGATCTGCAGATATTTACTGAGAATGGAAATTCAACTAGTGCAGGCCTATCCGGTATAGCTGTTCCTGCCAATGACACAACTGTTGTCCCTCTCTCATCATTTGTGTTGAGAGCAGAATCCATAGTTGTTCATGTGGTTAGTAGAGGTGGTTCGATAACCGCCTTGATTCAACAAAAGGCTGTTCGAGGAAACAGTGCATCAGGTGCGGACTATATATCT
>CANLDE010000055.1 GCA_947489235.1 Micrococcales bacterium | reverse complement strand
TAGACCCAACCGGTAAACAGTCTGTTGAAGATTGGACTCAATCACAGATTTCCCTTCTAGCTGGAACAGCAACATTCGGTGTTGCCTCTCAAGCTCTAATACTCTTCCTCTTCTGGAAGAAAATGGGCCTCACCTTTAACCTCAACTTTGGTTGGAAGGGTGTTGGGCTTGCCCCAGCAATGCGAACAGCTTCATGGACTTTAGGAATGCTACTAATTACTCAAATTGGTGGAATCGTTCAAACCTCTGTTGCATCAACAGCTGTTGGTGGTCGTGAAATGATTAACGGTCAGTATGTTGCTATTGCTTCTGTTGCGGCTATGGCTATTGCTTGGTTGATATTCATGTTGCCTCACTCTGTTGCAACCGTTTCTATTGCAACTGCATACTTCACCAGAATGTCCACTCACGCAGTTGAGAAGAAATTCGATGAGCTAAAGACCGATCTTGCCGATGGTCTAAGAACCATCGCAATGATCAGTGTGTTGGCAACAACAGGATTGATTGTTCTTGCTTATCCAATTTCTAGAGTTTTCGTGGGTGAGATACCGAGCGCAATTGCGCTTGGAAATGTTGTTATCGCAATGGTTGTTGGATTACTTCCATTTAGTTACGTGTTCATGATTCAACGAGCTTTCTATTCGCTAGAAGACACCAGAACACCTTTCATCTTTACTGCAGTTCAATTGCTCTTTACTGTTACAGGTTCACTGTTGGTGGCTATGTATGTCGAACCAGTGTGGTTAGTGGTTGGGCTATCACTTGTCACAAGCGGTGGTATCTGCATTCAAGCTGTCCTAGCTTTCATATTGTTCAAGAGGAAGTTTGGATCCCTTGGACACTCACACCTGAGCATGGCAACACTCAAGTTTGTAATCGCTGGAGTCATCTCCGGCCTCATCGGGTTCGCAATTCTTCAAGCCCTCGGAGGAGCTCACCCTGGAGCATTCCCAGTACTAAATGTTTTAGCAGCAGGATTGACCTGCGTGCTTATCGGTGGGGTTATGACAGTGTTCTACCTAGTAATTCTGAAGATACTCAGATCTGAAGAAATTGACACGCTCATTAAGCCGATTCGCGCCCTCCTTAAGCGCTAGACAATAGAGATAAACTTGTCCTAGTCACCTCGACTAGTTCCCTAATTTTGGAGTTATATTTTGCGCGAAGTTATCATCATCGGCTCAGGCCCAGCTGGATACACCGCTGGCATATACACAGCACGTGCAGGTCTAAAGCCACTGCTAATTGCTTCATCTGTTGAAGCCGGTGGTGAGTTGATGAAGACCACCGAAGTTGAGAACTATCCTGGCTTCCCAACCGGATTGCAAGGACCTGAGCTAATGGATGCCTTCAGAGCTCAAGCTGAACGCTTTGGCACAGAAGTCCTGCTAGACGACGTTATTGAAGTTGATCTAAAGGGTGAAGTAAAGATTGTGAAGACCGGTGGCGGTCAAACCTTCGAAGCTAAGACAGTAATCCTGGCAACCGGAGCTGCCTATCGTGAACTAGGTCTTCCGAAAGAGAAGGAACTAAGTGGTCACGGAGTTTCTTGGTGCGCTACCTGCGATGGTTTCTTCTTTAGAGAGAAGACCATTGCTGTTATCGGTGGTGGAGATTCAGCAATGGAAGAAGCTAACTTCCTTACCCGCTTTGCATCAAAGGTTTATCTGATTCACAGAAGAGACACCTTCAAGGCTTCAAAAATCATGCAGGAGCGTGCTCTCGCTAATCCAAAGATTGAAGTTGTTTGGAACACTGAGGTTGCAGAACTTCTTGGGGACGGAAAACTATCTGGAATCATCACCCGAAACACAGTTGATGGCACAACCAAACAACTTGATCTAGATGGTCTCTTTATCGCAGTTGGAAATGATCCTCGAGTTTGGTTGGTTGAAAACCAAGTGGAACTAACACCAGAAAAGTTCATCAAGGTTGAAGGAAGATCTTCTAAAACTTCACTGCCGGGTGTCTTCGCATGTGGTGATGTGATTGACCCAACATACCGCCAAGCAATCACCGCAGCTGGTTCTGGCTGTGTTGCAGCGTTGGATGCTGAACACTATCTATCAGCGTAAAATAGAGTTACTAAACAAGGAGCAACTATGTCAGCAAAGAGCGTAACCACAGCAACATTCCAGGCCGATGTCCTGTCTTCAGGCAAGCCAGTATTAGTAGATTTCTGGGCAGAGTGGTGTGGTCCATGCCGCATGGTCTCACCTATCCTCGATGAAATTTCAGCGGAGCACGGCGAGAAGCTAACTATCGTCAAGGTAAACGTAGACGAAGAGCCTCAGCTGGCTCAGCAGTATGGCATCACCTCAATCCCTGCCCTACAGGTATTCCAGGGTGGCGAAGTAGTGAAGTCAATCGTTGGCGCAAAACCAAAGCCACAGCTTTTGGCTGATTTGAGCGAATTCATCAACTAAATTAGTTCTAAGCAAAACGGCTATGGGGCCTAAGCCCTGTAGCCGTTTTCTTTAACCTATTGCTAAGGAACCGACATGACAAAAGATCTGTGGTCAGACAACTACGCCTCAAGAGCAAACGGATTATCTGCCTCTGAAGTGCGAGCGTTGTTTGCGGTTGTTTCGCGACCTGAGGTTGTTTCTCTTGCCGGTGGCATGCCATTCGTTCCAGCACTCCCTAAAGAGCGAATGATCGAGAGTTTCAACACGTTGATGGCTGATAGATCAAACCTTGCTCTGCAGTATTCAGGTGGACAGGGTGACCCAATTCTTCGCGAACACATTAGAGAGATAATGGGTCTCGAAGGTATCAAGAGCAACGTTGATGACATCGTAATCACAACAGGTTCACAACACGGACTTGATCTTGTCTCCTCACTGTTTTTAGATCCGGGTGATGTCGTTCTTGCTGAAGGTCCAAGCTACGTTGGAGCGCTTGGCGTATTTAGAGCAAGACAGGCTCACATCGAACACGTATACACAGACCTTGAAGGTATTTCTCCTGAAGCTTTGAACAGCACCATTGAAAGGGTCCAAGCAGCAGGTAAGAAGATTAAGTTCTTATACCTTGTTCCTAACTTTGCTAACCCAAGCGGCGTAACTCTCAGTGCAAACCGAAGAGCTAAAGTTCTGGAGATTTGTAGAAAGCACCACATCCTTGTTCTTGAAGATAACGTGTATGGGCTTCTTTACTTTGAAGACAGAGCCCCTGATGCGCTTCGCTCACTAGACGAAGATGGAGTGATCTATCTAGGAAGTTTCTCGAAGATACTCGTTCCAGGTTTTCGAGTTGGCTATGTGCTAGCACCACCAAGCATTAGAGAAAAACTAGTCCTCGCAAACGAGTCTGCTGTTCTATGCCCTAGCGCTTTCAGCCAGATGATGATCAGTGAATATCTGAGCAATAACGATTGGAAAGCTCAAATTGAGGTTTTCCGTGGTGAATACAAACAACGAAGAAATGCAGCTCAGGCTGCAATGAAAGAATTTTTGCCAGACTTGACCACTACAAACCCAGGTGGAGGCTTCTACCTTTGGGTTGATTTGCCTAAAGAGATCAACTCGAAGACAATGTTGCCTCGAGCTGTTGAAAACTTAGTCGCATACACTCCTGGGACAGCGTTCTATGGAAACGGAACCGGCCAGGAATACTTAAGAATTTCTTACTCTTACCCGACTCCAGAAAACATTCGAGTCGGAGTTCAACGTCTAGCCAAGACAATCAACGAGGAGTTATCCACAGTTAAGGGCTAAAAACCTGTGGAAAACGTTGTGTATAGCCTGTGTATAACTTGTGGATAACTATCCACAACCTTTAATACTTCTCTTTATGCCCTAATTCGTCAAGAATTCGGTTCAAATCATCAACACTGGCAAAATCGATCTCGATTGTGCCCTTCTTTAGACCCAACTTAATCCTGACTGATGTGTTTAGGCGATCACCAATTGAGTCAGCAAGTGTCTTGAGTGCTTGCTGCTTGCCCCCGACCTTTACCTTACCCTTTCGGGTTGGGGATTTAGCTAATTCTTCTGTTGCCCGAACAGACAGCCCCAGATTGATGACCTTGTCAGCTAATTCGGTCATCTGAGCTTCGTTTTCGAGAGACAAAATGGCCCTGGCATGACCAGCGCTCAAAACTCCAGCTGCTACCTTGCCTTGTAGGGCAGTGGGAAGTTTCAAAAGTCTTAGAGTGTTTGTTATTTGTGGTCTTGATCTTGATAGTTTCTCTGCTAACTGCTCCTGTGTGCAGCCATATTCTTCAAGAAGTTGCTGGTATGCACTCGCTTCTTCAATTGCGTTCAGGTCACTGCGGTGAAGGTTCTCGAGAAGAGCATCGCGAAGCATGTTTTCGTCGCCTGTTTCACGTATAACAGCAGGAATCTGAGTTAGCCCGGCAGCCTTTGATGCACGAAGGCGACGCTCACCCATAATTAGTTCGTATTTGTCTATGCCGTTCTGTTTACCAAGTGAACGAACTGAGATTGGCTGAAGTACGCCGAATTCCTTGATGCTTCCGACTAACTCAGCAAAATCGTCTGGGTCAAAATTGCTGCGAGGCTGTTTGGCGTTCGGTGTGATGTCATCGATGTTTAGGTAACCAAAAGAGGCACCTGGAACTGGAAGTAGATCAGCTGGAGCGTTTGAAGAACCACCAAAGAATACGCTGATTGGATTGCCGTCTGCCGGCCTTTCCATACGATCTTGAGAGGTCGCCTCAGGGATCAATGCCCCAATGCCTCTACCCAATCCGCCTTTTTTCTCAGCCATTAACGTGCTCCTCTGTTAGCTAATTCAATAGCAGCTTCCATGTATGCAATTGCGCCAGTTGAGCTGCGATCATAATTAATCACTGTTTGTCCATAACCAGGGGCCTCTGCAACGCCTATCTGGCGCGGAATCAATGTTTCAAGAGTTTGGTTAGGGAAGTGAGACTTAACATCCTCAACTACAGCTGCGTTTAGTTTTGTCCTGGAGTCATACATGGTCAAGATGATGGTTGCCAACTCAAGTGCAGGGTTTAGTTGAACTCGAATGTCGTCAATGGTCAATTTCAGTTGACTTAGACCCTCAAGAGCGTAATACTCACACTGGATTGGGATAAGAACCTCAGTTGCTGCAGTAAAGGCGTTGATTGTAAGAAGCCCAAGGCTAGGGGGACAGTCAATAAAAACGTAGTCAAGCGGCGTTTCTAAGGTCTCTAGGTAGCGCTGAATGGCGTTCTTTAGTCTATGTTCTCTCGAAAGAACTGAATACAGCTTGAGTTCAGCCACTGCTAAATCAATTGTGGCTGGAACGCACCTAACTCCTGGGGATTCAGGGCTGAATTGTGCTACATCAGCGATGTTTTTGTCGTTGACTAGGACGTCGAAAGTTGAAGGGGTGCCTACTCGGTGCTCGATGCCTAGCGCAGTGGAAGCATTTCCTTGCGGGTCTAGATCGATTACTAGAACCTGCATCCCCTTGTTAGCGAGACCAACTGCAATGTTTACTGCCGTTGTGGTCTTTCCTACTCCACCTTTTTGATTTGAGACGGCAAAGATGCGCGTCTTCTTAGGGTGGGGGATTACAGCAGAGTTTACGTTAGCCAGTCTTCGCGTGCTGTCGCTGAGCTCCTGAGCTAAGGGTGCATCCTTAAAGCCGCCTGCGATACCGAGATCATCGGGATGTTTCACGTGAAACCTGCTTCTCAATTGTTGTTAATTCGGCTGTATTTTCTTGCCAACCGGTTGGTTCTGGGCTTGTTTCTTCTCTCCCATTAGGGTAACCAAGACCTGCGACAACAGAAGGCTGCGTCGTAGCGCTTTGCTCAGCAAGTGATTCTGATGCTCTTACTTCGTCGGACAAAATATCTCCATGTCTAGGTTTCTAGAGTAGCGTAACTCGAACAACCGTAGTTGGCTCGTCAAGAACTTGTGAACCGGCCGAAATTACCTCAAAATCGGCGATCTTCAGGCGTTTGGCTAGAGGTTTAGACTCTTCTATCTCCTCGCCTGCTTTAGACCCTTTTAGGGCGAGAATTTGCCCACCAGGAACGACTAGGGGGACTAGCATCCTCAATAGTTTCGGTAAAGCAGAGACAGCCCTGGCTGTTGCAATGTCGTAGTTCCTCAGAGGGGCTTCCTCGGCGCGACCTCTTACAACCTGCACGTTAGTGAGCCCGAGTTCTGGAATGGCGACTTCTGCCAACCAAGTGGCTCGACGTTCCATAGGTTCAATGAGTACGAATTCGGCTTGTGGTTGAACGATTGCCATTGGTATCCCCGGCAATCCTGCGCCGGATCCTACGTCAGCAACTTTCAACCCAGGTCTCACGTGCTCGGCTACTACAGCTGAATTCAGGATGTGTCTGGCCCAAAGCTTCGGGAGTTCTCTAGGCCCAATCAAGCCCAACATGTCCCCATCCCTGATCAGCAATTGAGCGTATTTGCGAGCTTTCTCAATACCGTCCCCAAATACAGCAATAGCGGAAGCCGGTTCAACTTCAGGTGAAACTGGCTCACTTAGCTGTGACTCGTTAGCCATAATTGCTCCCATCCTTAGAGAAACAAAAAGCCAGGAACGAATTCCTGGCCTAATGTTTCACGTGAAACTATTCTGCAGGCTTAGCCACAATGTGGCGTTCTTTGCCTTCGCCTTCAGACTCTGAAACTAGTCCGGCTTCGCCAATAAGATCGTGGGCGATTTTGCGCTCGTAAGATGACATCGGCTTCAT
>CANLDE010000054.1 GCA_947489235.1 Micrococcales bacterium | reverse complement strand
GTTTTCTTCCATTCAATGATTGCAAGAGCTGTGCCTTTAGGCTCGGCTGCTAAATCAACACCGGCGGTGAGCACTGTTTATTTTCCTGGAGTTACTAAATGTAGTCGTAGTGCATTTATGACTACAGAGATGCTGGAGAAAGCCATGGCAATACCAGCGAACATTGGGTTTAGAAGTCCCACTGCTGCAACTGGAATTAGTAATACGTTGTAGCCAAAAGCCCAGCCAAGGTTTTGTCTAATGTTTGTCCAAGTCTTTTTAGAAAGAGCAAGCGCATAGGAAATAGCCAGCGGGCTATCGTCAACGATGGTTATTGCTGCAGCTGATTGAGCGGCATGGGTTCCTGAACCCATGGCGATACCAACATCAGCACCGGCTAGGGCAGCAACATCGTTGAGACCATCGCCAACCATTGCTATGACTGTGGTGTTGCCTTCAGAATCTGTTCTAAGAGTCTTAATCTTGTTGAGTTTCTCTTCAGGGGTTACTTCACCGAAGTAACTCTTGATGCCAAGTTCGTGTGCAACAGATTCAACTCTTGCTTTTGTGTCACCCGATAAAAGTATTGGTTCGACGTTAAGAGATTGAAGCTGAGCAATAGCTCTAGCAGACTCTGTTCTGATGCCATCAGAGAGAGCTAGCACTAGCCTTACTGTGTTATCCCAACTCACTACAACGATGCTGGCGGCGCCTGCCTCAGTAATTGCTGTTGCCAGTTCATCCTGGTTTGATACTTTGAGTGTCTGCGATCTGGTAACGGTTATCTCTTTGCCGTTTACTGTTCCTGAGACTCCGTGTCCAGCAATCTCCTGCACATTAGTTGCAGTCATAGTTTGATCTAATGAAGCGATTGCTTTGGCTAATGGATGCGTTGAAGATCTTTCAACTGCCGCTGCCATTGCTACTGCTTCTTTGCTGTCTGTCTTGCTTAGAGCAATAATTTTGGTTACTTCAAGCTGTCCTGTTGTGAGAGTGCCTGTCTTATCTAAAACAACTTTGGTTACCTTGCTGAGAAGACTGAGCGTGTCTGGGTTTCTAATAACTATTCCCTGCTTAGCCCCCATAGAGGTGGCAACCACAAGGCTCATGGGCACTGCAATTCCGAGAGCACAAGGACAAGCAATAACTAGAACAGCTATTGCTGCAGACAAGCCTTTGGCAGAATCACCCAGAACAAATGTCCAAACTAAAAATGTAAGTATGGAAAGAATAATTACTGCAGGAACAAATACCGAAGAGATTCTGTCTGTTATGGAACCAATCTTTGTTTTTTGAGCAGTAGCTTCTCTAACTAGATCTGCAATCTGAGCAATACGGCTCGAAGAAGATACAGCAGTTGTTTTTATAATTAGGGCAGGGCCAATGTTTAGTGAACCAGCTGCAACTGTGCTTTTGAGAGTTACTTCAACAGGAACTGATTCCCCTGTTATTAGAGAGTTGTCTATTTGGCTTGTGCCCTCAACTATTTCACCATCAACTGGAACTCTTTGCCCGGTGGCAACTACAACTAGATCTCCTAATTGAACTAGACCTGTGACAATCGTTTCCTGAACTGAACCTTTTCTAACCACCGCTGTTTCAGGAATAGCACTTAGCAGTGCTTTGACTGAGTCAGTGGCAGATCTTCTAGTTCTAACCTCTAGCCATCTACCAAATAGAACAATGGTTGGCACAACGGCTGCCACTTCAAAATAAACTTCATGGCTACCGGTAAAGACTTGAACGAAGCTATAAACGTAAGCGACAGTAACACCAAGAGAAACAAGAGTGTCCATGGTTGCTGTCTTGAGTCTTAGGTTCTTGACTGCTGCTTCGTGAAAAGGCCAAGCTACCCAAGTTGCTACAGGGAAAGTGAGAACTGCTGCAATTTGATTCCAGTTAGCTGGCATTAGTTCATGGAACATGCTGACGATGGCAACAGGAATCGAAATCAAGGCACCTATAACTAATCGCCAGATCATCAGCGTTAGAGTTCCGCGTTCATTACCCACTTCATAGCCAGCATCTCTTACCGCTTGGACTAATTGATCCCTAGAGATTTCAGTACTTGAGTTAACATGAGCGGTTTCACTGGCAAAGTCCACGTATGCACTTACGCCGGCAACTTTATTCAGGTTCTTTTCTACGCGCCTTGCACAAGCTGTGCAGGTCATCCCCTGAATATCAAGTTCTAACTTAATTTGTACCCAGCATCTTCAACTGCTGC
Source organism: Micrococcales bacterium (assembly GCA_947489235.1). Classification (GTDB taxonomy): domain Bacteria; phylum Actinomycetota; class Actinomycetes; order Actinomycetales; family Microbacteriaceae; genus Rhodoluna. Next base: position 4,521 of record CANLDE010000054.1, on the reverse strand, counting down.
GAGAATTTGGGCTTGGTCAACACTTTCGTCAACGCTTAGCGAAGCTGTTCCAGTTTGAGATGAAACCTTGACATCTTGAGCTCCTGGAAGCTTCGATAGCTCCTTGGTGACAGTCATTTCGCAGTGACCACAGGTCATTCCCTCAATTTTTAGATCGATAACTTTAGACATTATTTTCCTCTCGTTGTGGACTTATTATCCCACGCATTCGAAATTCGAGCACTTGGATTTCCCCCCAATACCGGCTCTTTTCGCTAATAGGGGAACCTTTGGCAGGCAATTTTCAGGTATGAGGATTATCCTTGTTAGATGAAGAAAACATACAAATTTGGTGCCTTGGTGATAGCTCTAGCACTATTGGGGTTTAGCCTCTCAGGCTGCGCGGCCAGCAACAATAACGCCGGCGAAGACGACATGGGGGGCATGGACCACGGCTCAACGCACACCATGACAATAACAGACAAACAAAGCTTCGCTGAGGCCATGATTCCTCATCACCAACAAGCTGTAGACATGTCTGCATACGCTCAAACCAACACCTCAAATCCCGAAATTTTGGCAATCGCTGAGAAGATAACTGCTGAACAAGCTCCGGAGATTGAAAAGATGACTCCATGGCTTGAAGGCAAAGAAGTGGATTCCAGCATGATCATGGACGGCATGATCTCACCTATTCAACTCGCAGCTCTTCGCACATCTAAAGACGCTGACTTCGATAAGTTGTATGTCCAATACATGATCCAACATCACGAAGGAGCTGTGCAGATGGCGGCTGATGCAATTCGTGCAAACGACCCAGAACTTACTGAGTTTGCCAGCGAAATCATCGTTACGCAAAGCGCAGAAATTGAAGAGTTAATGGCTCTTCTAAACAACTAGACAAACTAATCAATACGAAAGGCAAAATTGGCTAACTCTCCAATGAAAATTGATGTGAGCGAAATGATTGATGGCATTAGAGGAATGGTTTCTTCCGCAATGTCAGGAGCAAGCAAGATGGGCTCTAGTTCGCCATCTGCGATGGACGTGCGCATTGCGGTCATGAGTGTCCTAAAGGGTGATGCTAAGAACGGCAAGGAAGTTATTCAGGCTATTCAATTAGCAAGTGGTGGCTCTTGGGCACCTAAGTCGGGCTCAATCTATCCTCTGCTTGAAGAAATGACTGATGAGGGTTTGGTTTCAATCAAGATTGAGAAAGAACGACGCGTCTACTCCCTAACCAAAGCAGGTAAAGCGGCTCTTGAAGAAGCACTTGACAAGCTAGAAGAAATGAAGAACAAACCAAGTAGCTCATCTAGTAACAACTGGTTAGAGATGAATACAACAAACTTGAAAGCCGGAGCAAAGCTTGCCCAAGCATTGACTCGGGTGTCTCAGCATGGGAGCGCCGACCAACAGAAGCGAGCAGCGGACTTAGTTGATGAAACCCGTCGCAAGGTTTACGCAATTCTTGCCGAGGACTAGTTCATGATTAAAGAATCAGGGATTGATTCGAAAACTAGAAATGCTAAAGCTCTAAAATCTCGTTACCGTCGCATCATGCGATTTGCGAGCCTCGCTCTCTTGCAGAGCTGGTGGTTTGAACTCTTCTTACCCCAAATAGGACTTGGCAGATTTGTAGCCAAAGGAAGAATCAAGCGAGTAACTAGACTCGCCAGAAAGTTTCACGATCTAGCCGCTGACCTTGGTGGGTTAATGATCAAGTTGGGGCAGTTCTTATCTTCAAGGCTAGATATCTTGCCGGTTGAAATCACACAAGAACTTGAAGGTTTACAGGACGAAGTAAAGCCTGAAAAGTTTGAAGAAATCCTAGAACAAATTGAACGAGAACTTGGGATGCCTACTTCTCAAGCTTTTGAATACTTTGAAGAGATTCCTTTAGCTGCTGCATCTCTTGGCCAAGCGCACCGAGCAAGGCTATCTCCAGCCTTAGCAAGCGATCTTGGTTACAGCGATGTCGTGGTCAAGGTGTTACGACCTGGCATCGAAGAAATAGTTGAAGTAGACATCAAAGCTCTTCGCAAAGTTGGAATCATCTTATCTAAGGTGAAGTTGGTTTCTAGAAGAGCGAATGCTCCTGCATTAGTTGAAGAATTTGCCGAAACAAGCTACGAAGAGATCAACTACTTAAATGAATCAAGGAATCTTGAGAGATTTAAAGCCAACTTTGAAGGTGATAAGAGAGTAACTGTCCCAGAGGTTGTATGGGAGAGAACATCCCGAAGAGTAATGGCACTGAGTGATGTGACGGCAATCAAGATTACTGATGTCGAGTCTTTAGAAGCAGCAGGGATTGATCCAAATGCAGTGGCTGCAGAACTAGCTCGAGTGACCTTCGAACAGTTCTTTGTCACTGGCTTCTTTCACGCGGATCCTCACCCAGGAAACATATTTGTTACCCCAGCTCCAGAGGGTTCGGACATAGATTTCAGCCTCACTTTCATTGACTTTGGCATGATGGGTGAAATCACCGATGAACAAAGATTAAATCTGCAGAAATTACTATTTGCTTTAGCATCAAGAGATCCGAGGGCTTCCTTAGAAGCAACACAAAGACTCAATTTCTTAGTGCCTAGCGCGGACACTTTTGAACTCGAGAAAGCTCTTGAAGCACTCTTTGAACGATTTGGGGGGTTAGGTGTTGCCGACCTTATCCAAACTGACCCTAAAGAAATCAGAGATTTAGCTCTGCAATACAGTCAGCTAATCAGATCTCTTCCATTCCAGCTACCAGAGAACTACCTTTTATTGTTTAGGTCCTTATCTCTAATCTCTGGTGTCACAAGTTCATTGAATAAGAACTTCAACCTCTGGGATGCTGTTGACCCTTTTGCCAGAACTTTGCTCTCTCAAGGTGGTGGGCTACTAAGAAGCTTTGGGGCTCAAGCTTTGGAGGTTTTAGCAACCCTAGTCAGACTCCCCCAGAAGTTAGATAGTTTGGCCTTAAAGATTGACAGAGGAAACTTAATCTCTCGAGCTCCAGAAACAGAAAAGCGACTCAGGGTGCTTGATTCCAGCATAAGAAGGGCCACCTCTGGCATCATCTTCAGCACACTGTTGATTTCTGGCATCCTTCTGCGTAACCAAGATGCCAACCTAGGCTCATTCCTCATTGGTGCATCCCTTGTTCCACTTATCTATGCTCTTGGCTTTTTTAGAACCCGATAAATCTGAACCCATCGTAATATTGATGTATGAACAATTCCAAGCTTTCCAGAGTGCTCGTAGCCATAGCTCTTTTATCAAGCCTTTCTTTAGCCGGCTGCTCTTCTTCACCCACCTCAAACAATCCAGCACAGTTTGGCCATGTCCACGGCATAGTCGATCTAGGTGATGGACAAATGCTGTTAGGAACTCACACGGGTATTTACTCCATAAACAGCGCAGGCGAAGTTTCAGGTCCAGTTGGCGGTAATGACTTCGATGCAATGGGAATTACTGGCAACAACCTTGTTCAGTATGCGTCCGGTCACCCAGGACCTAACACACCTTCCAGTTTTGGTTCTCCTAGCCTGGGTATCGTTTCAAGCATTGATTCCGGTAAGACTTGGGCTCCAGTGTCGTTCAGTGGATTGGAAGACTTCCATGTTCTTACAGCCAGTTCTGACAAATCAATCTTCGGTATTGGTTCTAGCTCACCAGCCTTGCGAAGCAGTATGGACGGTGGAATAACTTGGGTTGATAAGCCAGAAATTGAGGCGGTCGATCTGGTAGCTACTTCTCAGGGCTCTTTGTTCGCAGCCACGCAGATAGGACTTCAGCTCAGTCAAGATCAAGGTTCAACTTTTAGCCTCGTGAAGGATGCGCCTATGCTCTACAACATTGCAGCTAGTAAGAATGACGGACTCATCGGCGTTGATGTGACTGGAACCTTATGGAGATTAGAAAACGAACTTTGGCAGCAATTTGGAACAGTTTCCGGCAACGTAGAGGCACTTCTAGAAACTTCTGCTGGTGCTGTGGTTCTAGTAGACGACCGCGGGGTTGTTCTAATCGAAGGTGCCCAAGTAAAGGTAATTCATTCAACTTCAATGAACCACTAACCTTGCCAGACAGAACTGGCTAACTGTTTTTGTCAGTGGCTAACCTTAAGCCTGAATGTAACTTAGCTGTCCTGTGGGAGGTCAGTAGTACAACAACTACTTGCAGTTTGAACTTCGCCTTTTAGATGATGTTGCTGGTCGCACTTATATTCGTTGGGAGGACAATGACATTCTGCTCCTGGATTATGGTCGCAAACACACATGGTCGTATTACCTGAACCATGATCATGTTCATGGCCATTGTGTTCGCCTACATCCTGCCCGTGTTCGTGTGAAGTCATGTTGAAATCCTAACGGCCTAAACAAAGAGATCCTAAAAACTAATGCCTCGGGACCTGCTTCACGCATTTCCCGAGACATCACCTTGTGGACCTAAGGGGATTTGAACCCCTGACCCCCTGCATGCCATGCAGGTGCGCTACCAGCTGCGCCATAGGCCCGTGTAACTCTCCCTAGATTACTACAAATACTGAGGTGT
>CANLDE010000053.1 GCA_947489235.1 Micrococcales bacterium | reverse complement strand
GACTACACAGATAAGAAAGTTCCAGGCTGGATCAACAATCAAACTCAACTGGTCGGTTTCAGACAGCACAGGTGTAGACAAGTCTTGGGGATCTATCGGTGGCCCTCCTGGCTGGGTAACTTGGTGTGGCTTTGGAATTGAAGGCAACCTAGTTAGCGGTGATGCTAAGAGTGGTTCTTATCAAATTGAATGCAAGCTACCAGAGCGAGCAGTAAATGAGACATACACTCTCTTCGTTAGTGCCAGCGATGTGTTAGGTAACTCAACACCAAACATGACTCAAATTTCTTTCGTTATCGAAGGTGGTTCAGAAGATAACGCAGCTCCTGAGGTCTACAAGATTTCCATGGATGAAACCGCAAAAGCTGGTCAGCAGTTCTCAGTTAGCACTGGAGTAACAGATGCAACTGGAGTTGCAGGAGTTTATGGTTGGTTTATGAAAGAAGGAGGAGGCTTCTCTTCCTGGACTGATTTCAGATTGTATGTAAATGCCGACGACACAGCTGAACTAGTCAATGGGGATAAGAAGTCAGGCGTCTTCAAACAAACTCATCGATTCTCAGACACTGCCCCTGCTGGAACATATACCCTCTGGCTGAGCCTGTGGGATGAGGTAGGTAACAAGACTTTTGAGCAAACGGATAAGAAAATAACTATTCGAGACTAAGAGTAATAACCGAGCCCTTGCTTGCGTAGGCTATGACTCATGAGCAAGGCAATAACTAGATTCCTCTCCCATGACCTAGAAGGTCACGAACCTAATGAGCCAGTGATTCTGTTTTTGCATGGCTACGGAGCAGATGAGAGAGATCTGCCTGAGCTGATGAGTTTCCTCCCAGAATTAGCTTGGATATCTCCTAGGGCACCTTTACCATCCCCTTACGATGGGTTTTCTTGGTACCAAGCAAATGAGTTAGTGAACCCCACTGTAGAAGAAGTCTCCGCTGCAGCCGATTCACTTTGGGATTGGCTAGATCAACAAATTCCTTCGGAGTCCAAAATCATTGTTATCGGATTTTCACAAGGTGGACTAATGGCTACACAGCTGCTTAGAACAAGACCTGAGCGTATTCAAGGAACTGTCATTCTTTCTGGATTCGTGGCGACAGGTGAATTACCAGGTGATGCCGAATTAGCAAAGACAAAACCAAGAGTGATATACGCACGTGGCTTAGAGGATCAGATGATTCCGAAAACATCGGTATCTCTTCTGAACAGTTGGTTACAAACTCACACCAAAGCAATCACAAAGAGTTATCCAGCTTTAGGTCATTCAGTTGATTCAAGAGTTATGGCTGATGTTGCGGACTATGTTCAGGGGCAACTCAGCTAACTTTTTTATCTCTCTTGCTCTGCCAAACATAAATAGAAACAACAACCCAAGTTCCATAAGCTGCTTGTGAAACAGCAACTACTCTCTCCCAGATGCCAATGTTTACAGCAGCTGGATCTGCCCAGACAATTAGGAACCAGATCGCCAATGTTGCTTGAGCAGCTGTTCCAATTGCTGTTGAAAGTGGTCTAAGAGCAAAAGGTGCGTCCTTAGATAATCTCATCGCTAGTAGTGGCCATCCAGCTGAAATAGCAAATGATGCGATTGCAAAAATTCTGTGCTCAACTGAGTAACCAATAAGTGGTGTCGGGAAGATGGTTAGACCAAAGGTGCAAAGAGCTGAAACGAACAACGCAATACGACCTGGCATAGCAATTGTCTTTGCATAGATAGCAATGATAATTGTTAGAATTCCACCAAAGACAAAGAATGAAGACATGATCTCTTTGACTGGAGATTCAGGTGATGCTAACTCACTAATAGTCTGCTTAGCTTGGTCATAACCTGGCCACATAGATCCGGCAATGATCCAACCCAAAGCAGACTGTACTGGTCCAATGATGGCTGCATACAGCGCTATCTTGCTAGTTCGTTTCATTGCAAAGCCTTTCAGTGTTTATCCCTCTAGAGAGACTATCAAGTCGCTTCCAACTAACTCCGAAGCGCTATAACTACTCAGTTGAAGGTTTCTTCACCCTGATCTCAAATCGGTTTCCGATAGCTATGACTAAATCAATACAACCTAGGACCATTGCCACTGGCACAAACCAAATTGATATCAGTGCAACGAGCATGATTATTCCTGGAATAGGGGTCCAAGCGTCTCGAAATACGATGTACAAAGGAATTGTGCTCAAGGGAATAACACCCAAAACAATCCCAGTTATGCGCACTCTTCGTTGAACCTTACTCGTCATACGCTACCTTCTGCTTGGTCTCCAACTTGGCAAAGAAAGCCATCGAGATTGCCTGAGCTGGAATCATCAAGAAGCCAGAGAGCAATGCGGCTGGTAGAAGCAAACCGGATTCAAGACCGAGTTGTCGCCAAGCGTTAGAAAATGCAAACACCATGAGAGAACCAACAGCCAATCCAAGGAACAGCGTTATTGATCAAAGCCCTCTTAAATGGAGTTCAAATCTCTCCCAAGAGTGTTCTATGAGACCTAAACTTTCATCATGACCGAAAAAGACCTATTAGAGCTATGGCTGAAGACCAGAAATCAACTGGTTTTGTCTCAATTAGCCCCTACTTTCCTGCTAATCACAACAGTTGGGCTTGTTGGAACCATAAAGGACCTTGGATTGTATGTATCCCTCGCAGCAGCGGGAATCCTGCTTGCTTCAGGGATTTTAGGGGCTTTGGTGCAATATTCAGCCTCAGTTGAAGGTCAAGCTATTGCCCAAGACCTAAAGGATATGACTGCTAAGTCCCTCGTATCTAAAAGAGTGATTAGCCTGGGCCCTTGGCTAAATGTGTCAAAGTTTGTCACCCCTGCGGTGTTTATGGGGATCTTTGTTGCCCTAATGCTCGCCCTTTTTAGTTAAAGGGGCCTCAGGCACCGTTATCTAGCCAAGACAACCCGAGTCTCTGGGCTAAAATATTGACTTAGAACAAAGAAGCGTTCTTTTCTCTCTTAAATCCAATTATGTAAGGACCCAAGTCCATGGCTATTCCTAAGTCTGTCGTGAAGTTTGTAACTCGCTGGGGGTTAGTAATAGCCCCTAAGCAGCTAGAGAAGATCAGAAACTTCTTCAGAATGGAGATGGTTGCTGGTTTCCAAGCTCAAACAATCGAGAAGCTAAATGCAATAGTGGCAAGTCCCCCGGTCATCGGCAAGGTTGCATCAGGGCTTTCAATGGAAGAGGCCGTATGTGACTATGCAAGAAATGCTAAGACTCCCCCAGAGAAACTACTAGCCAGATCTTTCGTTCAGGCTTTGTACGAAAACTCAAGTCAAAAAGACACCGGAGCACTCGGCTTTGGCACCATGCTCGCTCAGGTGGGTCTATACGAGTCTGCTTATCATTTCTTCCACGAAGCAGGAGATGAAAAAGCTAAGACCTATGCACCTTTTGAATACTTTCAGAGCATCTTCTTTGTTGATCTTAAGAAAGGTCTGTCAGAGCTAAAAGACTACCTGGACTCAAAAAGAGACTCACTGCCATTAGAAACAAGACTTGCGTTGATGAAGGTTTTGGCTAAATATTCACAGGTTGAGCTTCTTCGAGCAGAAACAAATATTTTGTACTCTGATAAAAAAGTTCTCGCTTTATTCTCAGCGGAAGATCAAGAACTAATTGAGTGGTTTGATAAGCAGCTAAATCACAACGAGCCTGAGGTTAAATCACTTCCTGACACAATCAATATTGCTGTGATGGATTACAAGCTTCTTGATAAGTCAAGGACATCTCGTAACCGCGGAGATTATGTTCAAACTCTTGCAGCTCTATCAAACCTGCTTCGTTTCCAAAACATTGAGTACGTTGGTAACACAAAACTCTCCAACTATCTGAACTCTCTTAAAAAGAACATCCAGCCAGGCCGCAAAATCACTACCCATGCAGCCAAGGTTCAACCAATTGCAATCGATAGGGATTTCTCTAGCGGAAGAGAGTACCCAGAGAACACATGGTTGATCTCTAACGGTTGGTTTATGCACAGAAACTTCCAAGGTCCAGTTGACTTCCCGTATCCAAAGAACGTTCTTCCTTTGATGATTTCATTTCACATCCAAGACCCAGATGTTCTTACTGACGAAGTTGTTCAAGAACTAAAGCGTATTGAACCAATTGGTTGTCGAGACTGGACTACTTTGTATCGCCTGCGAGACTTCGGTATCAAAGCCTTCTTCTCTGGTTGTGTAACCACAACTGTTGGCCAGGTACTACCTCCTGCCACAGGAACCAGAAAGCGCAAGCTGGCTCAGGTTGAGACAAAGATTGTTGAAAGAGACTACCTAGGCTGGTCTATTGACCAGTTCATCCAGGTTGGTGAGCAGGTAAGAGGCTTCGACCTAGTCGAAGGTATCGAAGATGCCAGAGTGATGCTTGAGGAGTACGTTGACTACCGCGAGGTAGCAACTAGCCGTCTGCACTGCTATCTACCAGCCAGATCTATGGGACTAAAGGTCGATTTCAAGCCAAAGAACTTGGCTGATGTGCGCTTTGAGGGACTTATCAACCTTGATGAAACTGCGTTCAACAAGATCAGAAATGGCATTGAGGACAAGCTAGAGATAACCCTAAAGGCAATTCTCGAAGGCAAGAATGAAAAAGAAGTTCGTCAGCTTTGGGCTGAGATCTGCCAAGCTGAAGTTGAGTTTGCTGAAGAGTATGCAACCAATTACAGCAAGGTGACCCCATCAAATATTGATGTGCCTAAGGCAGTAGCCGCACTTGAGGCTTCAAAGATAACTGTTGGTAACAATCCAAGAGGTAAGAACGTTGTTGAGACAGCTCTAGCTCTAGATCAAAACCTAGAGCACATGATTCCTGTTGTGCTGCAGTCACTTGTGGATCACACCTCAAGAGAAGTAAATGCACACGTGATGACTCGTGGCTTAGGTAATGCTTTCCGTGAACGTATGGGCAAACTATTCCCAGAGATTAACTTCACTTTCTATAACTTTGATGAAGTGAACTATGGAAATGACATCGCACTGCTTTCACACATTTCTGTTTCAACTATGGACAGACTGTTCTTACCTGAAATGCTAAAGAACTTAGATAAAGTCCTTTACCTTGACATCGACATTTTGATTCAGGCCGATGTAGGAGAGCTTTACGATCTAAACCTAGGCGACAATATATTTGCCGGTAAGAGAACAAGGCTGAAGAGTTGGGCCAACATGATTCGTCCAATCACTAGAGCTACCTTGCACTTTGCTCTTGAAAAAGCATGGGATATAAGAAAGCGTCTGCACGATAAAGCTGATCTAACTTCAAGAACATTCAACGCCGGTATATTGGTGCTCAATCTAGAGATCATGAGAGCAGAGAACTTCACTGCCGAGCACATGTACTTGGTTGAGCAATGCCGCATGAATGATCAGGATGTTTTCAACATCTACTCAAGAGATAGAGTGCTTGAAATTGACTCCGAATGGAACCACGTTCCTTCCCAAGACTTCAATGCCAGCCCGAAGATCATCCACTGGGCAGGACCAGCTAAGCCTTGGAAGCCTGAATACGTCATGCTGAAGCCTCGCTTCGAAGCTACAAAAGCAAAGGTTGAGTCCAGGCTTTAGGCTAAGTAGATGAAGGTCTCATCCAGAGCGCAAATAGCAGCACTTGTAGCTTTTGCTGTGCTTGTGGGACCAGCGGCTATGGGTGCAACTCCCAAGCAACCAACTGCAGTTATCACTTTTAACTCCATGGCTAAAGCTGTTTATGGTGACCCAGATCAGACGTTAGCTTTTAGTCAAACCGGTGGTAGCACAACCATCACATCGAACTCCCCTGATATCTGTTCCGTTATTGGCAATGCCAAGGTTCGAATTCTAGGCGCAGGTCTGTGCAAGCTGGTTGCAACTAATCCAGGTGACCCTTGGTTCAAAGCAGCCAGAGCAGTAAGCAGAAGTTTTCTTATTTCCAAAGCTCCTAACCTAATTACTATTTCTGATTTTGCTTGGCTATCGATGGCTAACCCAACAGCACTAATTACAACAACTCAGACCTCTGGTGTTACTTCACTTTCAGCAAGCCCTTCAACTATCTGTCGCATGGAAGGCAACCTACTTAGAGCACTAAAAATAGGGACTTGTTCTGTTAGAGCAACCAGTCCCAGCACCTCAAATTATTTGACAGCCAAGACTGTTTACAAAACAGTCAAGATTGCTCTCACCTCTAAAGTGATGCCTCCACAAGTAAATCAGGTTGGACCTTGGACTATCAGGCAGTTATCTTTCAACGATAGCAATTCATTTAACGACACAACTTCGGCAGACTCTTGGGTAAAAAGTGGCTGGTTCAAAGCAGGTCTTGGTTTTAGAATTGCGCAACTAGAAGTTCTTTCCACCACTAGAGTCACTTATCTTCTAAAAGATGGCTCTGGTAATCCAGCAGCAAACAAAGTTCTAAACCTAAGCATCGGTAAAAGATATGCAGGCTCAAACGCTATTGTTCAAGTTGGTAATCAGAGCACTGCTGGTATTGATAAAAGCCCTGCCGACCAACTATTGGTAACAGGCACAACTGATGCTCAGGGTCAAGTCAGCTTTGATATAAAAGGTTTAGATTCTCAAGCTAGAAACGGTCTCTACACTCAGATAGCTGCCTGGGTAACCGACATGGCTCTGGACACCATCGACATAATCAACCTCGAATACAGCATTCCATCCTCTGGCGGATCAGGACCTATAACTCCAAACCCTAACCTGGCAGCGCCACAGGGACCAATAGATAGCCTGTTCTATCAACCTTGCACAGGGATCACGCTTGTTGGCCAGATTGCAGCCATTAGCACTGACCCAACAAACCCTGCAGTAACTGCCCTGGCTGTTACCAGAGGACGACCTGACGCACCTTCTGGCTT
>CANLDE010000052.1 GCA_947489235.1 Micrococcales bacterium | reverse complement strand
GGCGAAATTGCACTACGAGTAAAGATGCTCGTTACGCGCAGAAGGACGAAAAGACCCCGTGACCTTTACTATAGTTTGGTATTGGTGATTGGTGTGATTTGTGTAGGATAGGTGGGAGACTTTGAAGCTTGGACGCTAGTTCAGGTGGAGTCATTGTTGAAATACCACTCTGATCACTTCAGTTACCTAACCTCGAACCGTAATCCGGTTCAGGGACAGTGCCTGATGGGTAGTTTAACTGGGGCGGTTGCCTCCTAAAAAGTAACGGAGGCGCCCAAAGGTTCCCTCAATCTGGTTGGTAATCAGATGTCGAGTGTAAGTGCACAAGGGAGCTTGACTGTGAGACTGACAAGTCGAGCAGGGACGAAAGTCGGGACTAGTGATCCGGCAGTGGCTTGTGGAAGCGCTGTCGCTCAACGGATAAAAGGTACCTCGGGGATAACAGGCTGATCTTGCCCAAGAGTCCATATCGACGGCATGGTTTGGCACCTCGATGTCGGCTCGTCGCATCCTGGGGCTGGAGTAGGTCCCAAGGGTTGGGCTGTTCGCCCATTAAAGCGGCACGCGAGCTGGGTTTAGAACGTCGTGAGACAGTTCGGTCTCTATCCTCTGCGCGCGCAGGAAATTTGAGAAGACCTATCCCTAGTACGAGAGGACCGGGATGGACTAACCTCTGGTGTGTCAGTTGTTCCGCCAGGAGCACCGCTGATTAGCTACGTTGGGGAAAGATAACCGCTGAAAGCATCTAAGCGGGAAGCTTGCTTCAAGATGAGATTTCCATGACTTCGGTCGAGAGGCTCGCAGTAGACTACTGCGTTGATAGGTTGGATGTGGAAGTGAGGACTAAAGACTCATGGAGCTGACCAATACTAATAAGCCAATAACTTGATAACAATTTTTTTGTTCGCGTCCACTATGTGGTTCCCGAGATATGATCGGGAATCTAAAGATCACACTTCACTGTGTGTCAACGATTCACATAACTCAATAGTGTTTCGGCGGCCATAGCGAGAGGGAAACGCCCGGTTACATTCCGAACCCGGAAGCTAAGACTCTCTGCGCCGATGGTACTGCAAGGGGGACCTTGTGGGAGAGTAGGACACCGCCGGACTTAATTTAGAAAAATGGCCACCTTGGATTCAAGGTGGCCATTTTTTGTTTAACGACACATTTAGAATTTAGAGGAGACATCATGAATGATAGACCCGCACCAAAAGACCGCAGAAGCGCAGGCGGAGATGACAGGCGCAAGCCACCAGGAGCTGAGCTTCGAAGTGGTTCACGCGAGTCACGCCCTGACTGGCAAAATCGTGTAGCAACTCCTAGGAATGAGGATGCGCCTAAGTCACCCATGATTCCTGATGAAATTACCGATCAAGACTTGGAACTGGGCATCAGAGTTCAACTAAAGACACTCACTGCTGAAAATGCTGAAATGACAGCAAGACATCTTGCGATGGTTAGCCTTCTGCACGAACAAGACCCTGAATTAGCCCATCAACATGCTCTAGCTGCAGCCAGACGTGCTGGCCGCATCGCTATTGTTCGCGAAACACTAGGAGTTACCGCCTACCAGGTGGGCGATTATGGCCTGGCAATTAGAGAATTAACCACTTACCGACGTCTATCTGGGTCTAATGACCAGTTACCTATAATGGTCGATTCAGAAAGAGGGCTTGGCAGGCCTGAAAAGGCTTTGGATTTGGGCAGGTCAGTTGACAGGAAGTCCCTTCCTGCAGCGGTTCGTGTGAACCTAGCCATAGTTATGTCAGGTGCCAGGCTGGATCTAGGCCAGAATGACCTTGCCCTAGCGGAGCTAGAGATCCCAGAATTAGATCCAACAAAAGTTTTTGAGTTTTCCACAAATCTCTTCCGCGCGTACGCAGAAACCCTTATAATTGGGAACAGAGAAAGTGAAGCTAAGAAGTGGTCAGATTTAGCAGACCGCGCAGAGCGACACTTCCTCGGGGAACAAAACCCCGAGAACGAGGTCTTCTCAGTAATTGAGGAGATTCAGATTCCCGAGGCGTCATCAAAACTGGACCGTCACTCAAAATCCCAGCATGAACACGGTACCAGGGCGCCTCGGGATTCTTCAATTAACGAAGATCGACCTAGAAGAGATTCCAGAGACAAACCAGGTGAACGTCCTGCGCGTCCACCATTTAATGCAGGACCTAGAAACAGCGGACCACCAGCTGGTGGTGGCGGACCAAGAGGCGGCGGAAAAGGTTTTGGTGGTCCACCTAAGGGTCGAAGCCGAGGACCTGGTCGTGGTCGATAAAAAAATCTGGGGCCAATATGATTTATTGCTCGCTGATCTTGATGGAGTAATTTATGAAGGTTCAGTTGCAATAAAGAATGCAGTTGAATCAATAAATGAAATTGCAGCTTCGAATATTCACATCGGGTATGTCACAAATAACTCGTCTCGTAAACCCGAAACAATAGTTCAACAACTTTTAGAACTCGGTCTAAATGCAAAACCTGAAGACATAATTTCTTCTGGGCAAACTGCAGTAGAACTTTTGCAAACAAAGATTTCTGCTGGAGCTAAAGTTTTAGTTGTTGGTGGGGAAGGCCTGAGAGCAAGAGTGCTATCTGGTGGTTTTGAAGTTGTTTCTTCAAGTGATGACAAACCAGAAGCAGTGATTCAAGGTTTTGCACCAGATGTATCTTGGAAAAATTTAGCCGAAGCTGCTTATTCAATTCAAAATGGTGCAATCTGGGTCGCTACAAACAACGACTGGACACTACCTCAAGAAAAGGGTTTAGCACCAGGCAACGGAACACTTGTTGGAGCTGTTCACACAGCGGTTGGTCAGCTACCGATTGTGGCTGGAAAACCAGAGCCAGCAATCTTTCAAACTGCGATCAACTTGTTTCAACCAAACAAGGCAATCTTTGTTGGAGACCGCCTAGATACTGACATTCTTGGGGCCAACAGGGCGGCAATTGACAGTGTTCTAGTGCTCACCGGAGTCTCAACCCGCAAGGATCTATTGGCTGCAAGCCTTGAAGAAAGACCGGTGTTCATTGTGGAATCTTTGCATGAACTGCTTGTCGAATACAAAGCGCCTAAGCAGACTAAACGAGGCTGGAGTTGTGGTGCGGCTAGTGTTGAATTGCTGGGCGATAAAGTTTTAGTTACTGAAGGTGACCCGCAATCCATTGAAGCGTTGCGAGCAGCTTGTAACGTTATTTGGAATTCAGGTAAACACATTCACTTCCTGGATGTGCAAAGCGCACTGTATGAAAAGAAGGCATAAATGAACGACAGGCTAAATGAACTGGAAGCTGAGCTAGCCAGAATTGCTCAACTTAATTTGGATGAGCAACCGCAGGCTTTTGCAGAGCTGAAGGCAAAACTAGAAGAACAGCTAAATTCTGCAACTGAAGAAAACACAGAGAATTAAGTTGGATCAAAATTCAACGAGACTCGATGTAGCACTAGTCGATCGTGGACTTGCCAGATCCAGGAATCAGGCATCCAGCCTGATTGAATCTCGCCGTGTCTTTATCGATGGACGAGAAGCTCGTAAGTCTTCTCAGCCTGTTCCTGAAGCAGCTGAGTTAGTGGTACTGGAAGCAATCGATTATGTCTCTAGAGCTGGGCACAAACTTGCCGCAGCTTTAGAAGAATTTACTGAGATCGAAATTGTTGGAAAGATTTGTCTTGATGTAGGTGCCTCTACCGGTGGCTTTACCGATGTGTTGCTTCGTTACGGAGCAGCCAATGTGATTGCTCTAGATGTTGGCCATTCTCAGTTAGCGCAATCACTTGCTGATAACCGGATGGTTATAAACATTGAGAACTTCAACGCTAGAGATCTAACACAGGAGAATCTTCAGAAGCTAGTTGGTTCTAGGCTCGACCAGAAAATCACGGACTACACCATTTCGCTAGTTGTCGCTGACCTAAGTTTTATCTCGCTGACGCTAGTCCTTGCTCAAATGAGCCAGATAGCACCAAAAGCTAACTTTGTCCTTTTGATTAAGCCGCAGTTTGAGGTCGGCAAGAAGTCCTTGGATGCCTCAGGTATCGTCAATGATCACAGACTTAGAGCCTCGGCTATCCGTCAGGTGATAGATGAAGCCAAGGCTCAGGGCCTAAATATTCAAGGGATTATTAAGTCTCCTTTGCCTGGAACCCACGGAAACATTGAGTTTCTTGTCTGGCTTAATTCTGTGGAGACTGACCACAGTGTTGATTGGTCTGGCAGAATTGACGAACTAGCAAAAGAACGCGCGTAGATAAAGGGAGGCGATTGAAAATGACTGAATCTAGATACATTCTTTTGGTTGCCCACACCGGTCGCCTAGAAGCAGTCAACGCTACCCAAGAAGCAATCGAGCAGCTGGTCGCAGCCAAACTAATACCTGTGATGGCCTCCGAGCAAATAGTTGAAATTCAAGAGTTTCAGGCAAATCGCAATGCCAGCAGTGAGTTTTTGAGCCACGTTCTTGAACTAGGGGTTAACGTGACAGAAAGTGACCTAGAGCTAGTAATGGTTCTAGGTGGCGATGGAACGATTCTAAAAGCAGCCGAAATAGTCAGAGAGACAGCAACTCCTTTGATGGGCATCAATCTTGGCCACGTTGGTTTTCTGGCTGAAAGTGAACGCGAAGGTTTCTCAAACGCCGTTGCCAGAGTTGTCGATAGGGACTACATAGTCAAAGAACGTTTGACTTTAGATGTTCGCGTCCTAGTAGCAGGAAAAGAAGTTTTCAGAACTTGGGCTTTGAATGAAGCTACCGTTGAAAAGAGTGCTGCCGAGCGAATGCTTGAAGTTATTGTCGAAATAGACAGAAAGCCGTTATCAAGCTTTGGTTGCGATGGCATCATTATGGCTACCCCTACCGGTTCAACTGCATATGCATTTAGTGCAGGTGGACCAGTGGTTTGGCCAAGTGTTGATGCCATGTTGATGGTTCCACTATCCGCTCATGCCCTTTTCTCTAGACCGATGGTGATTAGTCCACGTTCACTTCTAGCTGTTGAGGTTCTTGACCGCTCTGCTGGAACAGGAGTGCTCTGGTGTGATGGAAGAAGAACTCATGATCTTCCTGTTGGCGCAAGAGTTGAAGTTTGCAAATCACAAAAGTCTGTGCGTCTAGCCAGATTGCGTCAAGGGCCTTTCACCGACCGATTGGTTAGAAAGTTTGCTTTGCCTGTTACAGGCTGGCGTGGACCTGACAGCACAGAGCAAGGCTAGCCAAAGCTTTAGTAAATGATAGAAGACATTTTTATTCGCGACCTTGGTGTAATTAGCGAAGCTAAACTCAACTTTCACCCAGGCCTCACAGTTCTAACCGGTGAAACTGGTGCTGGTAAAACAATGGTCTTAACTGCTCTTGGGCTTTTGCTTGGGGCTCGAGCTGATTCAGGAATGATTAGAGCCGGCTCTGAGCAAACTGTTTTAGAGGGTCATTGGAAACTTGATTCAGAAAATATTGCATTAGCCAAGGCACAGGAAGCTGGCGCACTGGTTGAAGATGGCGAACTCTTGCTAGTTAGAACTGTTGGAACTGACTCAAGATCTAAAGCAGTTATCGGTGGCAGATCCGCTCCTGTGGGCTTGCTAACTGAACTAGCCGAACATCTAGTTGTTGTCCACGGACAATCAGACCAGATTCGACTAAAGTCTCCAGTTGCCCAAAGAGTTGCACTTGATCGTTTTGCTGGAGTAAAACACCAAGAACTGCTTGCTCAGTATGCCGAGGTATTTACATCTTGGCGAGCAGCTAAGGGCCAGCTAGAAGAAATACTGAAGAGCGATTCGACAAGAGCTGCCCAGATAGAAGAGTTGAACGAGTCCCTAGCATTATTGGCAAAGCTAGCTGTTGCGCCAAATGAAGATGTTGAACTTGAGGAACTAGCTAAGCGTTTGACTCACACAGAAGACTTGAGATCTTTGGTGGGGCTGGCTCACGAAGCACTAATTAGCGAATCATTTGATGGTGTCGATGCTCTGGGTTTGGCAGGTAAAGCCAGAAAAGCTATTGATAGTGCAACATCTCACGACAGTTCATTAGATATCATTGCAACCAAGCTAAACGAAGCTGCCGAGAATCTAAATGAAGTAGCAATCTCGTTAGCAAGTTATTTGGCTTCATTGGAGTCAGAGAGCTCAATGAGCCTAGATGAAATCCAATCGCGCAGAAGCGAGATTGGTTCTGCGCTAAGAAGATTTGGTCCAACCATTGAAGATTTGCATGCATTTGAAAAGTCAGCTCACCAAAAACTACTCGATCTTGACACTTCAACTGAGCGCGTCGAGGAGTTAACTCTTCGAGTTTCTCAACTGGAGGCAAACTGCAGGGCACTTGCTAAAGAAATCTCTGCCAATCGAATCAAGGCAGCTAAACAGCTAGGGGAGCGGGTATCCGATGAACTTGTTGCTTTGGCAATGTCGGGATCTAAGCTCCATGTTCAAATTGAGGTTAGTGATGTTCTTACCTCTAGTGGAATAGATGCAGTGTCTTTCTTGTTGGAATCTTATGCAGGAGCAGAACCTAGGCCGATAGGTAAAGGCGCATCGGGCGGAGAGCTCAGCCGCATCATGCTCGCTCTTGAAGTAATACTTGCTGAGTCGGATAGCGCACCTACCTTCATCTTTGATGAAGTTGAT
The DNA here is from genome assembly GCA_947489235.1 of Micrococcales bacterium. GTDB lineage: Bacteria > Actinomycetota > Actinomycetes > Actinomycetales > Microbacteriaceae > Rhodoluna. The sequence continues at coordinate 253 of CANLDE010000052.1, read as the reverse complement.
GCGGGAATTGGTGGCGCTGCTGCAATTGAAGTTGGCAGAAGGTTAGCAAAGCTAGCTAAGAATGCCCAGGTGATAGTTGTCACGCACTTAGCCCAAGTAGCAGCCTTTGCTGATCAACATCTTGCAATTGTAAAAACCTTGGATGCCATGTTCACATCCAGCGATGTCAAAGTACTCGATGACTCTGCCAAAGCAGAGGAGTTAGCCCGAATGCTCTCGGGGCTTTCTGACTCTGAAACCGCCAGATCCCATG
>CANLDE010000051.1 GCA_947489235.1 Micrococcales bacterium | reverse complement strand
GTGCAGGTGGATTTAACAAGAAGTGGGATAAGGAACCAGGCGCTACCGGTTACGAGTGGCTTTCAAGAGACAGACAAGTTGGTTTGGACTTTGTCGCTGACCAATACACTTTCTTGGCTGCTGCCGCAAAGGTATTCGGAGTTCCAAATGCAATACAACTTTTCTTCACACCAAGCAGAAAAATCAACAAGCAGTTACCTTTGCTTATTCAAGCTGGTAGTGATGACCCTATCGGTGGCGAACGTGGAAACCAGATGCTAGCTAACACATACAGAAATAAGTCTGGGCTAGAGAATGTAACTGCGATTATTTATCACGATGCAAGACATGAGATCTATAACGAGATAAACAAAGATGAGGTCATTCATGACCTACTTGGTTTTATCAAAGAAAACGTAGGTTAGTTCAGTTCCCTAGAAAGCAAATGTAAGGTCTCTGGGTGCTTCTGCATGTATTTAACAACGTAAGGGCAAACAGGCCAGACCTTGCCAAGATTGTTTGCTTCAATATCGGCTAATGCTTCTCTGACCAGAATGGCTGCATAACCATTGCCCTGGTGTTCTGGATTTACTTCGGTATGGGTGATTTGAAGCTCACCACCAACATCAACATAGTCGGCAAGACCAATTAGCTCCTCGCCTAGAAAGAGGTCGTAGCGTGATTTTTCCTTATTGTGCAAAACATGTGGGTTCATGATGTTAATCTCTTTCTGTGCAGAACAATTCGAAATACCGGGTCATCCAAGGCGATAACCTTGCTGTTTTGAAGTCTATTGCTGACGAAAGCGTTCAGCTGATTTATGTTGACCCACCGTTCAATACCGGAAGAGTTCAGTCGAGGGGAAGCTCTAAAACTACAAGAACTGAGACAGGTAACCGGATTGGCTTCAAAGGTCAAAGGTATGAAATCGTTAGAGAAACTATTCTCAGCTACGACGATGAGTTCAAGGACTACTGGGGTTTTCTAGAGCCAAGGCTTGAAGAAGCTTGGCGCATACTCAATGAAACTGGCACCCTTTACCTGCATTTGGATTATCGTGAGGCTCACTACGCCAAGGTTCTATTAGATGCTCTCTTTGGCAGGGATTGCTTTCTCAATGAAATCATCTGGGCCTATGACTACGGAGGCAAAGCTAAATCACGATGGCCTGCTAAGCACGACACAATACTTGTTTATGTAAAGAACCCAGATAAGTATTACTTCAATAACGAGAGTGTTGATCGTGAACCATATATGGCACCGGGTCTAGTCACACCAGAGAAGGTTGCAAGAGGAAAACTACCTACTGATGTTTGGTGGCACACCATTGTCTCTCCTACTGGAAAAGAGAAGACTGGATACCCAACTCAAAAGCCTTTGGGGATTCTTCGCAGAGTTATTCAAGCTAGCAGTCAAGAAGGATCATTGGTTCTGGATTTCTTTGCAGGTTCAGGAACAACTGGGGCAGCAGCAGCTGAATTAGGTAGAAACTTTATATTGATTGATCAGAATCCAGAATCGATTGAAGTTATTAAAGAAAGATTTAAAGCTTTACCGGTTGACTACGAAATCTTTTAGGTCCTTCGTGGCTAACCAAGAACACAACCAAAGTTGTAATAAGGGTCAAGATAGCGGCCACCGCCAAAGCCATGCCGTAGTTCTGTAATCCAGGTCTTGAAATCAGTTGATACATCAATACTGGAATCGTTGCTTGATCACCGAAGGTGAGCAAACTAGCAACACCAAATTCACCAAGCGAGACCAAAGCACTAAATGCTATGGCTGTGCTCATCACGGGTCTAAGTAAGGCATAGTCCACATTCCAGAACAACTGCAAACCATTAGCCCCATCGGTCATCGCCTGCTCTCTGGTTATCACATCAACTGCATGCAGACTCGGATAAACAATACGAACTACCAATGGAATGGCAAACACAGATTGCACCAGTGGCACAAGCAACCAACTAGTTCTTAGAAAAGCCAAATCACCGGTAAGGGTTATCAAGTAGCCAACCCCGATAGCAACAGAAGAGACACCTATTGGTAGTAGGAATGCAGCATCAAGGGTGATGCCAAGAAAATCTGTTTTCCTTCTTCGCCTCTTTCTAGAATGTTCAGCTAATAGATAAGCAACAAGCACACCGAGCAAGGTCGATACAACTGTTGCTACCAGTAAGTTCCGCAGCGAGTTAATCCCAGCTTCTAAGAAAGTGATGTTTAGTAAATCTCTAGCACCACGAGTATCAAGCAGCGCAAAGTTCTCTAATGTGAATCCACCATTGGCAGAGATAAATGCTTTACTTAGCACCAGCACTATAGGTAAGACAATAAGAATTGATATAACTACAAAACTAAAGAGCGCTGCCGGCAGGTCTCTTTTATCTAGTGACTTTGATCCAGATGATGTCGGGGTAAAGCTAAGTGGGTTAGTGCCACCCCAGCGACTAATTGTGAAAGCAACTAAACAAAATGTAATTTGTAGTAGTGCTAGGGCAGCACCGTGGGCGAAGTCCAGTCTTTCTAATACGGAAATAGAAATAGCTGTTTCTAAAGTATTAATCTGTCCACCACCAAGGCTCAGCACTATTCCATAGGACGAAGCGCAATAGAGCATGATGATCGCACTTGATGAACGAATCGAGCTCTTTAGTTGCGGCAGCGAAACTCTAAGTGTTGTGGTGAATCTGCCGACCCCAGATAATTCGGATTCTTCATCAGTTGACTTAGAAAGAGTTTGCCACTGCGATCCAATGTTGCGCACAACCACAGCGTAGTTTGCAAAAACGTTTGCCAAGATAATTGCTATAACTGGATTCAGTCCACCAATAAGCGCAGCTACCTCTGTTACTGCAATAGCTACCACCAAGCTCGGCAACATGAACGGGACAGTGATAACTGTCTTTAGGATTGCTGAACCTCTAAAAGACTTTCGATAAAGAACGTAAGCACCAGGAATACCTACAACAAGACAGATGATTGTTGAAACAAATGCTTGCCACAGCGTAAACCAAAGCACCGGCCAAACACTTGCTTCGTTATGAACCATGCCAGCAATGTCAGGTCCTAGACCTAAAGCAAACACATTTAGTAGCGGCCAGTAAAAGAGCACAGCCATAAATAGGACTGGTGCACTCCAGTTAACAATTCTTCTAAGGCGCAACGTCAAACACCTTGTTGTAGGCACTTAGCCAAGCTGAACGATTTTTAGCAATGTCTAGATCTCCGCCAATAGATGAAATGGCCGCAGGTGCTCTAAGAGTCCAAGACTCAGGTAATGCGACACTCTCATCAATTGGATAGACATACATGCTTGATGGAAGTGCCTCTTGGAAGGCCTTGCTCAACATGAACTTGATTAGTGTTTCTCCACCAGGAGCATTCTTGGCGTTACGAAGAACTCCCGCGTACTCAATCTGTCTGAAGCAATCTTTCCTGAGTGCAAGGGTTTTTGCATTTCCATTCTCATCGACTTCATCAGCTGGTGAAGAAGAATATGAAAGCACTATCGGGTACTTACCCTTACCTGCAGAAGCTGAGAAGTCAGTGTAGTAAGCATCTTCCCAACTACCTGCGACTTTCACCCCATTGTCTCTAAAGGCACTCCACCAGTTAGTTGTTTCCTTATCGCTAGTAAATGCTGCAAAAGTTGACACTAGAAAACCCATACCAGTAGATGAAAGATTTGGATTTTCAATCACTGTTAGGTTCTTGTATTTAGGTTGAATAAGTTCTTTCCAGTGATCTGGGATAGCAAGGTTCTTACTCTTGAAGTATTCAATGTCAACATTGAAGCAGATATCGGCAAAGTCAATTGGAACTAATTCACTTGAAGCACCTATGACTTCATTAGATTCAATCACGCTTGCAAAAGTGTTATCGATACCATAGACGACATCTCCGATAGGTGCACCTTTGGTGAGGACCAACTTACCGGTCATCTCACCCACATCCCCTGCCCGAATGATTCTAAAGTTTGGACCACTTAGTTTTTTAGCTTCAGCTATCAATTCATCACTAATAACAAAAGAATCGTGAGTCACAAGGGTGACACCAGCTACGGCATTGTTTGTGCAGGCAGTTAGCCCAAGGGAGAGTGCAACTGTTACTAATGCAAATATGCGTTTCATTTTTCCTTCCTACGCTGGCATTACCCAGTTCAGGTTTGACGGTTTTTAGCTTTAGCTTCTTCTCAGTCCGATACTTTCGGACTCCCGTGTATTTAAAGAATAAACCCTTGGCATCAGTTATAGATACCAAGGGCTTAGTGCAATGTTGATTAATCCGTTTAGGCAGCGGCTTGCTCAGCCCTTTCCTGAACACCTGACTTGGTGCGAAGCGCCATCTCCTTGATGAATAGGGACAGCCCGAAAGCCACTATCACCACAGCAGCAGCGGCTATAAAGACGCTGGCGGTTGACTCAGCAAAGGCCTGCTTGATTGGGTTTGCAAGCGCTGGGCTTGCGGTCTTCAAGAAAGAGGAATCAGTCTGAATCAAGGCATTGATGTCCTGGCCTGAACTAAACGCCTCATTGCGAGGATCGTTGAGTAACCCAGGGTTAGCAGCTATCGCTTGTTGAATCTTCTTACCTATCTCAGAGCCCTTGTCAGCAAGACTGTTGAACAAGATTGAAAGGAAAACAGCAACACCCAGTGTTCCACCCATCTGTCTAAAGAATGTTGATGATGATGTTGCCACACCAATGTCTTTAGCTTCAACAGCATTCTGAGATGCAATGGTTAGGGTTTGCATCATCTGTCCTAGACCTAGACCCATGATTACCATACCGATTGAGATCTGCCAGATTGCCCAGGTGTATACAAGGGTTGATAGATATAGGAATGAAACAGACATCAGTGCTGTTCCTAGCACCATAAAGATTTTGTACTTACCAGTTTTACTAGTTATTTGACCGCTGAGGATTGATGCAGTCATCAGACCCATCACCATCGGGATCATGAGATAACCAGATTCAGTAGGTGTTGCGCCATAAACAATTTGTAGCACTAGTGGGAGAGAAATCATTCCACCAAACATACCCATACCAACTATTACTCCAAGCAGAGTTGTTAGTGAGAAAGTTCTTGACTTGAAAATGTGCAGTGGAAGAATTGCATCTTCACCCATTTTTCTTTCAATGATGATGAATGAAACGATTCCAACCACACCAAGCACATAAGCACTAATGGCGTTAGTCGAAGCCCAACCCCATTCCCGACCTTGCTCGGCCACAATCAGAAGTGGAACAACACCAACGATGATGGTAAGAACACCCCACCAGTCAATGCGCTTGCTCTTAGCTTCTAGGTGAGGTACGTGTAGGAATGAAACAACCAATAGCAATGCAATAGCACCAATAGGAATATTCATTAGGAAGATCCAGCGCCAACCGGTAACACCAGCAAAACTATCCATACCAGCCAGTAGCCCACCGATTAGTGGGCCAAGAACGCTTGAGGAACCAAACACAGCAAGGAACATTCCTTGGTAACGTGCCCTATCTCTAGGGGGCACAATGTCAGCAAGAATAGTTAGAGCAAGAGCAAATAGTCCACCAGCACCAATGCCCTGGATAGCTCTGAAGGCAGCTAGCTCATACATTGTGGTAGCGAAACCACAAATAACAGAACCAAAAACAAATATAGAAATCGCAGCGATGAATAACTTACGTCGACCAAAGATATCACCAAGCTTTCCATATATAGGTGTAGCGATAGTTGAGGTGATTAGGTAAGCGGTGGTTACCCAAGCCTGAGCAGATAATCCATTTAGATCATCGGCAATTGTTCGCATTGCTGTTCCAACTACGCTTTGATCTAAAGCTGATAGGAACATTCCAGCCATGAGGCCAAAAAGTACGAACATGATTTGTCTGTGAGTCATTACACCGGTAAGTGCTGACTCTGCTGCTGCGGCTTTGCGTTCTGCGCGTGCCATGGTGTTCTCGTTTCTAGATTTATGAAAGTTAGACTTCTTATATGGGAAGAAAATTAAAGAACACAAGTGCCAGAATTCTTGGCTTAGGGCTCTTGGCCGTTATATTACTTCCCGCGGTAAATAACCCTACACCCGCTAAGGCCACCAGCCTTGCTTGGCAGTCCACAGAGCTACCTGAATCACCTTGGATTATTGTCAACAAGCAGAGACCACTAAACCCAATCAAATATGTGCCAACAGACCTGGTTGCCCCTAAGTTTAGAACACTCAATGCCAACCCTTATGGCCGAAAACTTAGAAAAGAAGCATCGACAGCCTCTTACCGGTTGGCCATGGCCATGAAGAAACAGGGCAAAGGCAGCCTCATCATTCAAAGTGCTTACAGGTCTTATGCAGAGCAAAAGGTTATTTACGATCGTCAGGTAAAGAGGTACGGATTAAAGGTAGGCGAAGCTCTAGCTGCTAGACCTGGCTATTCAGAGCACCAAACCGGCTGGGCTATGGATGTGTCAGCTAGAAATCAAGGCTGTCAGATCAGAGTTTGCTTTGGTCAGACCAAGGCTGGGCTATGGTTAGCGGCTAACGCCTATAAATATGGCTTCATCATTAGATATCCCAACAATGAAACCGCCATCACTGGCTATCAGTATGAACCTTGGCACCTTCGCTACGTTGGTATCGGCCTTGCCCTAGTTATGCATGATGACAAGGTAAAAACCTTGGAGAAGTTCTTCGGTCTACCTTCGGCCCCGAACTACTAGCATCTGCGTTAACCTTTATCTATGGCCAAATCAGTAAATAGCAGAAAACCAACATATGCCTTCTTAGGTCCAGTTGGTACCTTTACTGAGCTTGCCCTGGCGCAAGTTAAAGATGCCAAGAATGCCAACCACTTACCTGTTTCAACAGTTAGTGAAGCCATTGATGCAGTTATCAATGGAAGTGCTTTTAGAGCAATTGTTCCAGTTGAGAACTCAATC
>CANLDE010000050.1 GCA_947489235.1 Micrococcales bacterium | reverse complement strand
TGCATGGGCTAACTCCGGGTTTACAATTCCAGATTTCTATGAATCGCTTTCAGCTTTTCATCCAGAGAAAACAAGAGTTAATGCAACTCCACATCTAGTCATCTTTCCTATGTATACCCAGAATGGTTCAACAGATCGATTCGTAGAAGCAGTAGTACTTGAAGTAATCTGGCCGGACTTTGTGGCGGAGTTGGAGGCAGGCGAGTATTCAAATGCTGCTTTTGTACCTATTCGGTTTCTAGATTTCACGCCTGGATATGTGACTAACTCGGCAGTACTCTTTCCTGAATCAGTGGCGGTTACACCTCGAGTGCCAGAGGGTTCAAAGCCTGGCACTAAAGCATCAATGCCGGTATTTAGTTGGGGAGGAATCTTTGCTGACCGTGAAGCAGCTAGGTATAGAAAAGTCGTTGCAGCCGCAGCTGAGATCACAAGAATGGATCTTCCGCAAGGAGTTGTTGATCTTTTAGCTAATCAAGAACTGGCGGAACAGACCTATGTGATGTGGGATTTGATTCATGACAGAACGCACATGAGAGGTGATCTGCCTTTTGATCCATTCATGATCAAACAGCGAATGCCATTCTTTCTCTATGGCTTAGAGGAACTACGCTGTGACCTAACAGCATTTAGAGAATCAGTAAAACTCTTCAGAGCAAAAGACACAGAGCCAAAGCTTCGCGAGCATGCTCAACTAGTTCAGTATGCAGTTCTATTTGACCGCATCTTTAGATTCCCACTCAGCGGCAATCGGATTAGGAATTACGATTCAGTCGCAGGGCAGATGCTCTTTGCATACTTGCACCAACACAAGGTTTTGCACTGGACCGACACTTCGCTCTCTGTTGACTGGGAGAATCTACCCGATGCGGTAGTTAGCCTTTCAGATGAGATCAATGAGCTTTACTGGAGGTCAATTGACCGACCTAAGGTAGTTCACTGGTTAGCCGCCTATGACCTAGTCTCATCCGTGTTAGCACCCCATCCAGCATCAAAGTGGGCCAAGCGAGATATTCCTTTATCTGGCACTACTAGCGAACTAACCGATCAAGTACTAGATGATGAGTTCCCACTATCCATGTTCTATGAAGCTCTGCAAAAGAAAATGGCACCCGTGATTCAGGGCACGGTAGGGATTACCGGTAGGGCTTATTCGTTCTAGCTTTGGGCAGCAATGAATTGTTTAGCTCTGGGCTGGCAGTTCTGCCTTGGTTGAGGAATCTCAGGACGCGTTCCCATGTGGATGTTATAATTATGTTATCAAATAGTTATAATTGAAGGATTGGTACTTGAATGGGCTCAGGCACTGGGGGAGGATTCTCAGGCGGAGCAAGTTTGGCGGCAAACGTTGCAAGGCTTGCAGGTAAGTATTAGTTTAACAAGCTGTCTGGCAAGTTCGGTGTGAGTGGTGAAGGGAAGTCAAGGGTTATAGTCTCAGATAATCCAACAGCAACGGCTCAATCGTTTTTCAAAGATCTGAGTGCAGGCGGAAAAGTGTCAGAAGTAAGTAACGGGAAGATTGCTATTTTTAGCGACAAGTCCACGGTATTTTTTAGAGAAACTTCATCCAGTGGGGGCCCTGCAGTCAACATTAAGTTAACAGGCATTCAAGGTCAAAGGTACAAAATTCACTTTGAACCAACCGGTTGGACAAAAGGTAAGGATAAATAGATTGGAAAATCTACTCACAACAAGAGAAATCACATTACTCAGCAAGCAAGTTGGGTCGAGGTTCAGCCACTTGGCTGGGCCAACACTTTGGCACCACCTGACAGCACCAAAGGTTTACATCACTACCGAGAAAGCAGTCATTGAGCTGGAAGCAAATGTGGAAGAGATCAAGTTTGGACAGGATTGGCTAGACATCAGCAAGATAAATGTAGATGAAGCGGATGTCTCTGTCTTAGAAAAGTGTTTTAAAAACGGAAATGTTTATAAGAAATTCTCGGGTCAAGAAATTATCTCCATGAGTTTAGTCAAGGACAAGATAACAGGCTCATTGGACGGGATTCCCAATTTTGAGTATGCCTGTCACTCAGCTGTCGCTATTGAATTTGCTGAAGGATATTTACTAATTTCCCTAGAGGACCACAATCTGCCCATGCTGTCCATTACTTATGAGGAAAATTTAGATCTAGAAACGTTACCCCAGGCGTCGAACGAGTTCGAAGAAGATCTACATCAGCACTTCAATCTTCATCGAGAGATTGAGGCCCTAAAGCGTTAGTGGTGTATTTTTAAAACCAATTTTGAATCTGAATTTGACCGGTTGATTTACGGGGGTATGCCAAACTGGTATCCCGTAGGTCAGCCGCTAGCTGGAGAACACCAGATTGCAGAACTTGCTCGCGTAACGGTCCATGATGTTCCAAAGTATTTGTGCGCGTTCGATCAACTAAGTAGAACTGTCAAGCCTGAAGAAACAGGATTACATTTCTATATGCAGGACAAGAAGTTTAGGTCTGTGCTAACCAACCCTGAAAAACACCTGAAGCAATTCCTTCCATTTTCATCCTTGCTAACACCTGATTTGACAATCATGAGTGGAATGCCTCGCTGGATGCGTATCCAGAGAACCCACTTATCAAGAGCTATAGGAGCTTTCTACCAGTCCAGACAACTCAAGGTAATACCTTCTATCAGATGGATTGACTTATCTGACCTTGACTTTGTTTGCGATGGCATCTCAACTAACAGCGTCTTTGCTGTTGGAGCTCTAGGGAACTTTCAGGATTTGGCTTTGCGCGCCACTTTCGAAGATGGCTTATTCGAAATTCTCGATATTTTGCAACCCGCAGGAATAATGATTTATGGAGCCATCCGGACCGAAGTTTTTGACAAACTGTCCTTGAAGACTAGTGTTTTTCATTTCGATACCGCTATGAGAGCGAGAGCGAGGGAGATCAAAGGGACCTATCCTGCAGAATTTGATCTATTTTCTTGCGACCGCACTTAATAATCAATTAGTGATGCTTACCCTTTGGAAATCCGATTCAGACATGAGCGGCAATGAGCTTCTTTGCTCTGTGCAACCTGGTGACAAGTTCTGCCTGTCTAATTCCGAGGTCTTGAGAGACATCGCTCATGGTTCTCTTCTCAATAAGTAAGCCTTGAGCCACTTGCTTTAAAGCTTCAGGTAAGGCACGGACTGCAGTCTCTAGTTCCTTTGGGGAGAGGTAGCTAAGGTCTGGTTCACTTTCTTCAAAGGCGACATCTAGATCGAATTCGTTTGACATGGTTTTCTCCTATATGAACTTAGCTCGGTAACTTTGCACAACACTTCTCATTCCAATTCCACAAACACCAACAAGCTGGTCGCCACGGTGATACTCAAATACACATTCACCAGTAACATCGCCGGCTACCAAGGTGACTGTATCTGATAATGACAACGAACCAAAAGCCAATAGATGAATGTCATACTGATCGCTCCAGAACGAAGGAACAGGTTTGAACTGCTCTTGGACTAATGATTCAAACTTCTCATCGTCGCTGAGTTGAGCAACTATCACATCAGCAGCTCGTTTAGCAGTTTCAGTTGGGATGTTCCAGTGCTCAACTCTTCTTGGAACATCATCAAAGATTGGGTTAGCAAATCTAGCAACATCGCCGATGGCATAGACCTTAGGAATAATGTTTCCAGAAGTGCTGATAGCTCTCATGGCGCTATCGACCAGGACACCGTCGGATAGATCAATGTTGGTACTTTCTAACCACTCGGTGTTTGAGTCAGAGCCAACTGCTTCAATCAAAACATCACACTTAATGCTGCTACCGTCATCAATCTGAACTTCCCGGATTCTTGAGTCTCCTGAAACACCTACTACTGAACGGTTTAGAAGGAAGCGAACACCTTCTGCTTCATGCCTTAGTTGCATCTGTCTAGCCAGTTCAGTTCCTAGAGGTCTAAGCATTGGGTGTGCTGAGTGATGAATCACAGTCACATCACAGCCCAACTTGGCTGCTGTTGCGGCTACTTCACAGCCAATGAAGCCTCCACCAACAATTACAACATCAGCACCAGGTGTTAGTTCAGCTCTGAGGTTGATGGCATCATCCAGCGTTCTTAGGGCATGCCTGCCTGCCAAATCACCGTTAGCAAGGTTTAGTCTTTTTGGCCTTAGTCCAGTTGCAATCACTAGGGCAGAGTATGGATGAACCATACCTGAACTGTCTGTAACGGTGTTGTGTTCTTGATCTACAGAAACAGCCCTAGTGCCTAGTACCCAGTTCACATCGGCTGTTGCAGCTCTTTCTTCAAAGGCAACTGCTTCGTGGGTAACCTCGTTGGCTAGAACTTCTTTAGATAGGGGAGGCCTGTTGTATGGCTTATGGGCTTCTTCGCCAATAATGGTGATCGGACCTAGGTAACCAAATCGTCGTAGTGATTCAGCTGTGCGCAATCCACCCATGGATGCGCCAACTATTACTACGGGATGGTTCATGTTCTATTCGACGATACGGATTGCTTGCATTGGGCAGACATCAATAGCTGCCTCAATGTTTGCTCGCTCTGAATCATCAGCCTCTGCTGTGTATTCCAGCTTGTCATCTGAGTTCAAACGAAAAATGTCTGGTGCTTCAAAGACACACTGACCGTAGTGCTGGCACTTAGTCATATCAACTTCGACTTTAATCATTTGCTATTCCTTTTCTACAACAGTTGACGGGTAAAGATCTTTAGATGGAGTTCTGATTCCTCTAAACTCCCAGTCGCCACCAAGGGCTGTTGAAACTACCTCTTCTGAAGAAGTTGGTTGAGCACCAACATCGGTACGAATACCGGTTGGGCCTTCAACGATGTGGTTGGTAAGTTTTCCAAGTCCTTCAACTTCAACTTCAACAACATCGCCTGGTTCAACAGGTCTTGAGTTAGCTGGAGTTCCTGAGAACAGCATGTCGCCTGGTACCAAGGTGATTGTTCTTGCGATGTCTGCAACTAGGTAGTGCATATCCCACTCCATGTTGTCGGTGTTATCTTCTTGCTTCACAACACCGTTGACGTAGGTTCTAATGAACTTATTTTTGAAATCCCAGTCAGTAACGAGTCCTGGGCCTACCGGAGCTAAAGTATCTGAACCTTTGACTCGAAGCATGGAACCTGCATCGGTATCTCTAAAGTCATGAAGCCCAAAGTCATTACCGATGGTGTATCCAGCAATGTATTCGCCAGCTTCTTCAGGGGAGATGTTTCTACAGGTCTTACCGATAACAATGACGATTTCACCTTCATAGTTCAACCACTTCAATCCAGCTGGTCTAACGACAGCTCCATTGTGTGAGTTCAAGGCAGTGATTGGCTTATGGAAATATGTAGGAGCAGCAGGTAACTTAGTCATGAACTCTTGAGTTCTTGAGTCATAGTTCAAGTGCACAGCGATGATCTTGGTTGGTTCAACAGGAGGTAAGTGAATAGCATCCTTGATAGCAACAACACGGCCATCACCTGCAACTAGATTCTCACCCTTGCGCTCAACTAGAGTCGGGTATCCCTCAATCAGGATTCTTCTAAATTCAGTCACGGGAAAGTACCAAGTCCTTAGCCTTAGGGAAGCCACCTTCTGGCTTAGGGAAGTAAACGTGAACTTGACCGGTTCCGATTGAGTTCTCATACTCTGAATACATGATGCCCTTAGCGGTGTTTAGTTCTTCACCGGTAGCCCCGGCCATTGCTAGCCAGTGGTAGAAGTTAGCTTCAGGCTTGACCTTAGAGAACTCAGGCATGGTTTCTAGAATCTTGCCGTGTTCACCATTCTTCATCCACTCGAGTCTCTCGTAATCCATCTCACGAGCTAGATCTGAATAGATGTGCTTCGGATCTGATGCTTCGTGCTTACGAAGATCACGGAGCTTATAGAAGGTGTGTGAAAGAGCACCAGAGGCAAGTAGCAATACTTTTCTATCGCTGTCTCTGATTGCTTCACCAAGAGCACGACCTGCACGAAGGAAGTCTTCGTGAGTTCCGGTTTGGCAGACAGACATGGATACCCACTTCTTGTCATCTAGCCCTCTACCTAGGTAGTGCCAGAGGTTGATAGTTGCATAGAAGATTGGCAGGTGTGGATCTGCAATAGGGGTTACCCAGGTGCCGTTCTTCTCTGCATACTTGGCTACAGAGTTAGCTAGTTCTGGATCACCCTTCATCGCGTACGGAATCTGTGACATACCTCTTGGTAGTTCTTCAGAAGTAAATAGACCTGATCGCTCTGCTGCTGAGGTAATTACAAACTCAACGGTGGTTGCCCAGTGGCTATCTAGAACAACAACTGTGTCATAGTCCAGAGTTTCAAAAACATCTTTACGAAGTTTCTTGAGTCCTGGCACTAGAGAAAGCTCTTTGCCTTCATTGAGGTCGTATCGAACTGCCTCAGGCAACATGATTGTTGGTACGTGAGCTAAGAGTGCTGCTCCTACTACTTCTCCCATGATTTATTCCTTCCATCCATTAGGTGATACCACTGTGTTCTTTACATCTGCATAGAAATCAAATGACCAGTTACCGCCCTCACGGCCAATACCTGACTTCTTAGATCCACCGAAAGGTGCTCTTAGGTCTCTAACAAAGAAGCAGTTAACCCAGATAGTTCCAGCCACTAGTTCTTTAGCAACCCTGTCTGCTCTTTCTCTGTTACCTGAAACAAGAATGGCAGCAAGGCCATACTCAGTTGAGTTAGCCATCTCAATAGCCTGTTCATCGGTCTTGAAGGTCTGTAAACAAAGGACAGGACCGAATACTTCTGAGGTAACAATCTCGGAAGTAGGGTCTGGGTTCATAACCAATGTTGGTCTAAAGTAAAGCCCACCTAGGTCACTGTTAGGTTCGCCCCCCATAACAATGTTGGCACCAGTCTCTTTAGCTCTATCAACAAAGCCTTTGACTCTATCGAAGTGCACCTGGTGGATCTGAGGACCTATCTGAGTTGCTTCATCTCTAGGGTCACCCTGAATAATCTGTGAAGCCTTCTCTTTGAACTTCAACGCAAACTCTTCAGCGAT
>CANLDE010000049.1 GCA_947489235.1 Micrococcales bacterium | reverse complement strand
CTTGTGGATCAAGCAACTAGAAGCTCACTCAAGATGCTCTGCTTGGACATTTCCATAGCACTAGCATAGAACTCCAAAAGCTTGGCGTTGTTCGCCGCCCATGACTTATCTAGGACCTTGCGTCTTCCGCCCTCACCAATTCTTGAAAGAAGATATTCACTATCAAGTAGTTCTGCAAGGACTGGAGTAAACCCATTCTTGATTGTTGGATCAACCAGGTATCCAGAGACTCCGGACTCAATCAAAAACTTTGGGCCACCGGAAGCAGGTGCGATAACGGGAACCCCAGCAGCCTGAGCTTCTTGAATGGTCTGACCGAAAGTCTCTTCAGTGCCAAAGTGAACAAAGGCATCAAAGCTTGCATAGTGATTAGCTAGCTCTTCACCGCTCTGTTTACCGACGAAGTGAACTTTGGCTCCCTGGAACTTTTGTTCTAGGTTCAAGCGCTCAGGACCATCACCAACAATTACAAAGCTGGTGTTAGGGATATCAAATAGTTCACTGAAGCGATCTACCTGCTTCTCGGCAGCTAGGCGTCCAACGAAACCAACAATCTTCTGTTCGTCAGGTGCAAATTTTGACCTTAGTTCTGCAACTGCTTCAGAACTCTTACGGTTTGGGTGGAATAGCTCTAAGTCAACTCCTCGACCCCAGACCTCAACATTGGCTAGCCCTAAACGCAGTAGATAGTCTCTAACTTCAGTTGTTGGAGCAAGGTTAATTGTTGCTCCAGCGTGAAAGTTGGCCATTGCTCTATCAACTAGAGGTCTAAGTAGTTTGAAGCCGTAGCGCTCTGTGTATGCGGCTATGTCGGTTTGGAAGATAGCAACTGCTGGAACATTATTTCTATCTGCCCAGGCAACAGCCTGCGCCCCTAGTAATACCGGAGAGGCCGCATGAACCACATCCGGCTTGAAGTCATCAAGGATCTTGCTGACCATCGGGTTTGGCAGTCCTAGCTGGAATTGGAAAAGAGGAAGTGAAGGAACTCGGTAGGTTCTGAAGCCGTTGAAGTATTTACCAGGAGTTGTTGGAGCAATCACAATAGCCTCGTGGCCTTCGGCCTTTAGGGTCTCGAGTACCCTGACCACGGAGTTAGCAACTCCATTAAACACCGGTGGAAAGCTCTCAGTAACTATGGCAACTCTCATGCTCGAAGACTAATTAATTGAGTGAACAGCGACGTATTTACTAGGTTAAGGTCATCTAAACCTAAGGTTACGACTTATACGAATCTCCTTTATAGACTTGTGGTCGGAAAGGCAAAGAAGTGGCAGATAAGAAAACAACATTCTCAGCAGCCGAACGCGAAGCAATGAGAGAGCGCGCTAGAGAACTAAAACTAGCAAAGAGTGCAGACTCGGTTGCGGCGAATCTTGCTGATTGCCTTGCCAAGATCAAGGACATGCCTGAACCAGATAGGGCGATTGCAACCCGCATTCACGACATAGTTCTAAAGGCCGCTCCAGAGCTTGTCGCAAAGACTTGGTACGGGATGCCTGCCTATGCCACCCCAGGTAAAGAGGGCAAGGTGATCTGCTTCTTCCAAAATGCAGCAAAGTTCAAGGTTCGCTTTCACACGCTTGGCTTCTCCGAGTGGGCAAAGCTAGATGACGGAGCGATGTGGCCAACATCATATGCACTAACTAAGCTAACTCCAAAGATTGAAGCTCAGATCAAAGCCTTGGTAAAGCAAGCGGTTAGTAACTAGCTAACTTTTCCAGTTGTGCTCTTGCTCAAACTCAGTGTCGATCCAGCTGAGTTAGTTGCTGTGAGGAGCACTCTGATGTATTTACCCTTATCTGCCTTAGTCAGCTTGTAACTGGCTGACTTCTGACCGGCAATTAGAGCACACTTGCTTGCGCTGGTTGGCTTAGCGGTGGTTGCGGTAACTGCCTTAGTTGAACAGCGGTACCAAGAGACCTTGTATGAAATGCTTCCTGAACCAGTCCAAGTACCTCGTCCAGCAGAAATCACAGAACCAACTTTTAGCTTCTTAGCTGTAATAGCTGCAGCCTTAGTCGCTCTCGGCTTTACAGAAGTTGGAACTATAGAGGCGGTTGTCGCACCATTAACAGAGACATCGTCAATGTAATAGACATCTGCCGGTTGGCTAACTGGAATTTGGAAGTCAGGGAAGATCACGAGCTTGTCATAGGCATTATTTGCTGACCAACCAGGAGCTGTTGCAAAGTCAAAGTTCAATGTGCTCCAACCACGTGGAGCATACTGAATGAGTTCAACCACGGCGTCACCTTGGAATAGCTGAACTGCTGTTGGGCTATTTGCTTTCGGTGAGTAGAAGTTGAATGACACCTTGGTGTTCACATCGTCTGTGTATCGAATAGCACCTGACAAATCAACGATTGCGTTCACACCTGTCCACTGCTCACCAGACTTGGTAATTGCTAAGGCCTGACCGTGGTTACTGTCCTTTGGAGAATCAACAATCTGACCAATTCCGCCACCGAATACACCTTCTGGGTGTCCTGGATTAGCTTCAGCAGCTGTTAGTGCACCTAGCTCATCGTCAGACTCGAAGGTAAGAAGAGTTGAAGGTGCGGTGTATGAACCAAGGTCGATGGTTCCACCGCCGCCTCCTCCGCCACCGCCGTTGTCGCCGCCTACGATAGAAGCACCAACAGCACCGTTGAAGGTAATGTCGTCAACGTACCAAGGATCAGATGACTTATTTGCATTATCAAAGTCGAAGAAGATTGATGCCATTGGATAGTCCTGCTCAAGGTTTCCACCAACAGTGAAGTCAAATGTGTATGTCTTCCATCCAGCAACGCTGGTCTGGCGAACTTCAACAATCTGAGAAGGGTGAACAAGGCTTTCAAGCTTAATCATCAGGATCTTGCCACCAACAGGTGAGTAGATGTTTGCCTTAATACCCATAGCACCCTGAGAGATAAGTGAAGCCAATCTTGACTTCTTAATCAAGGTAGTTCCAGACCAACCAGGTGCTGCAGTAACAACCTTTAGAGCCTTAGTTGAATCAATAGATCCACCCTCTGGTGCGTCAGTAACAATAGATGAGCGGTTTCCACCGAAGTCAATCAGAGAATAACCAGATGTGTCATTAGCCTCGAAGTTGATTAGTGCCTGCGGGTTGCTGCGTTCCTCAGGAACAATAACTTCTGCAGCGTCTCTAGCTCCTGGGAATGAAATATTGTCAACATACCAAGTGGTTAGGGCTTTACCAGCGGTGAAGGTTTCACAGCCAACAGATGCAAAGTTAGGCATCAGAGCAATTACGTTGTAATTCTTAGTTTGGTCATAGTCTGCGGCGTAAGTGATGTTGAGTGTTTGCCACCCCTGGGATACATGCACTTTTCTCTCAATAGCCGCTCCAACACCTTCAAGCTTTAGCATGAAACAACGATCTAGAGCATCAGGTGAATAAACCGAGATAGATGCAGTTGCGTTTGCATTAGAAATAGCACTTGAAGTTGAAGGAAGGATGAACTTAGTTCCTGCCCAAGCAGCACCTTGGTTATTTAGCTTGATTGCCTGGCCTGAGGTAAAATCTTCACCTGCAGGTTGATCTGATACCAATTCAGTGGCGTTACCGTCAAAGTCAGTGCCGGTATAGGTCTGCATAGACTCGAAGTCTTCTGACCAAGGTGATGAAGCGGCTTCGGCTACTGAGAGACCGATTGAGAATAGTGGGAGAGCCAGAGAGATGGCTACTAATTTGCGAAGCATATTGACCTTTCAAGGCAAGACGCTTCGCACAAAACGTATGTAGTTCAAGACTATTGGTCTTGATTATGTCCCCGCCAAGATACAAGCGCCATTTAGGTAACGATTTATCCAGTTTCCCTGTTAAATATCAATAAAATATTTGCTAGAAACTGCTCTAAAGGGGGAAATAATGGAAAACTGCTCCAAATGTGGCTCGAGACTAAATAAAGATACTGTCCTGTGTTCCAACTGCACTCAAGCCAAACTCAATTTTTGGAAGCGCTTCGGCGTTGCGGGCTCTTCGGCACTGATAGCCATCGGACTGTATCTTACTTTCTGTGCCATTAATGTGTATTCATATTTCACCTGTGGAGCAGCCCAATGCGTAAATGAAAGCGTAGGAGATCTTTCCGGATTCTTTAGCGCTGTCGGTGACGGCATAACTGCAGCCCTTACAGTTTTACTTCTGCAAGGAATAGGCATTCTTCTCGCGATGGCTGGTATTACCGGTCTAATCATCTCGCTAGTGAAAATTTATAAAAGTAGCCAAGCTCAATTAGCTAAGTCTGAATAAAACACCCGTAGTAACTCGGGCACTAGCATTTATTAATGGAAACTTTGCTTATTGAAACCGCTCCTGGCGTAATCACACAAACCTACTGGCACCCAGGTGGCGACAAGTTAGTCATTTGGCATCACGGAATGCCCTCCCCGAGACCCCTCTCGCCAGAAATGGCAGCACTCTTCAATTCCTATGGATACTCGGTAGCTGTTCCAATCAGACAGGGTTATGCCCAATCCACTGTTGTTGGCACAAGACCAATAGCCGAAGATGCCAAGGTCACCAAAGCAGTTGTTGAACATCTTGGTTTCAACGAATTCATCACTACCGGTTTCTCAGCAGGAGGGGCAAGAGCATTAGCTGATCTAGCGATACTGGATAACGTAACTCAGGGAATTGATTTCGCTGGGCTAGTGCCAAGCACAGAAGAATTCAATCCTTTTGCTAATGCTCCTGAAGATGAACTTGAATTCTTTGATGCCATTAGAGCTTTTGGTCCAGAACTAAAAGAGCAGTTCGCTCAATGGGCTCCAGGGTTCCTTGCCAATGACCCGATGGCTGAATATGCCAATGCAGATGAAGAAACCATGGCTTGGGCTAACTCCCCTGATGCTCAATTCAGATTCGCTCAACGAGCAATCGCATTTGAATCTGGAGTGGATGGTTGGATGCTCGATGAGTATTCAGCACTGGTTGACTACGGTTTTGATGTTTCAACTATAAAAAAGCCGTTGCAGATTTTTCACGGTGATGCTGACACCAACGTTGATCTTTCCTGCAGTGTTTGGTTGAACTCACAGGTTGGGAGCTCAACACTGAAGATTTTTCCTGGCTTTGGTCACTCTAGAATCTTTAGCCTAGAGATTATTGAAGAAGCACTAAAGAACCTTTAGTAGTAAACGGTCTTTAGTGCAACTCGGATGATTCGGTCGTCCTTAGGATTCTCTCCACCCTTGGACCAACCACCTCGACCATCCTTGTTGCTGGTGATAATCCAGAGACTGCCATCGGGAGCAAGAGTTGCCTTACGAATTCGGCCAAACTTACCAGTAAAGAATTCTTGAGGTTCACCTAGCTTCTTGTCTCCTAGGACTGGCATTACCCAGAGCTTTCCACCTCGAAGACAAGCTGAGATTAGAGACCCCTTTACAAAAGCAATACCGCTGCAAGCAGCGTCCTCTGGATGCCAAGTAAAGTATGGGTTTGTGTATCTAGAATCGTTGAACTCTTCTTGGTCGGAAGGCATGGTTGGTATTACTGGAGTTGGCGCTGGTGACTCGGCAGTTCCCTGACCATTTGATCCCGGGTTTCCCTCTGGAAGCGGGGTCTCTACAAACTTATATTTACCTTCAGCAATAGGCCAACCGTAGTTCTTACCTTTTTCCATGAGGTTCAGTTCATCCCAGGTGTCCTGACCAAATTCAGTGGTCCACATATTCCCGAAGTTATCCCAAGCCATGCCCTGGGTATCTCTTAGACCTTTAGACCAGACGTATGAATCTTTTCGCGGGTTGTCCTCTGGCACACTGCCGTCAAGATTGATTCGCAAAACAGATCCAGCTAAACGATTCCAATTCTGCGAAGTTGCACCTTTCATACCGGCATCTCCTAGGCTCACCCAGAGCTTGCCGTCAGGACCAATAGCTAAACGTCCACCGTTGTGTGTTGTGGATAAACCACTTCTGTCGATACCACTGAAAAACACTCTCTTGTTAGATAGTGACCAGCTACCGTCCACCTTGTCCAAGTCATACTTCAAGATTCTGTTGTCTTTCAAAGTGGTTAAAAAAACAAATAGAGACAGCTTGCCTTCAGGTCTATCGGCAACATATGCCATTCCTAGAGTTCCACCTTCACAGAACTTCTCACAGGGAGGAGTAGTGCTAGTGAAGGCAACCTTAGTGACATTTCGTTCTTTATCAATCTGCAGAATAGTTCCAGTGTCACGCTCATCAACGAGAGCTTGCCCATCCGGTAAGAACAATAACTCCCAAGGAGCTCTTAGATCGGTAACAATAGTCTTGAAAGTTCCAGCTGGAACTACGTAACTTGGTTTAACTTCTTCAATTGTTGGTTCAGGTGTTGGTGTCACAGTTGGCTGGGTGACAGGCTTCTCCACCTTGTTTGAGGGAGCTGAAGCAAATACCGCTCCAGTTATTAGCGCTCCAACGATAACGAATTCGAAGAGCGGATCTCTTCTCTTATTACTTTGCGCCTTCAAGTTTTTCTTCCGATTGGTTGCCTTTTGCGAACCAAGGAATCATCATGCTCACAAGTTCTTGGTAGCTCGCATAATCAGGATACTTGCTGAGAGAAATCTGCTCGGTGAACCGAGCCGAACCAATAAAGAGTGCAGTTAGCACAACAGCTCCGAGGATGTATTCCCATCTAGAGCTACCTGACACAGCAAAGCACCAGAAGGCTAGAACCCACCACTGTGCCTGTTCGGCAAAGAAATTAGGGTGTCTAGAAATGCTGAATAGACCCTGATCTAGGAAACCGAAAGCTTTGCCCACTTTCTTAGCCTGGTGGAAGTTCCACTGTTGCTGGTCAGCAACAAACTCAAAGCTGAGGAAGCCAAGGAACAGTACTGCAAATAGTAAATCAAGACTTGAGAAAGCAACGGTTGAACCAAGAACTAAATTCACAGGAAGGGCAATAGCTAACAGCAAAGCGTTCTGGAAAATCACGATGAAGAAGATGTTGAAGATCTGATAAACCGCAGGGGACATTTTCTTGCGAAGGATTGCCCAGCGGTAATCCTCTCCACCTGGTGCATAACCACCTTTACGAGCAAAGTTGAAAGTGAGTCTCGCACCCCAAAGGGTAACTAGAACTGCCATCAGGTTGATTCGCGCATCAGCGAAGTTTGCTCCGTAG
>CANLDE010000048.1 GCA_947489235.1 Micrococcales bacterium | reverse complement strand
GAAATTGAGAGGCTGTTGGATACATTGACACCTCGTGAAGCTGCTGTCATCAGAAGCAGGTATGGAATCGGTGATGGCGTCATGAAGACTCTTGATCAGATTGGCGAGGACCACGGAGTTACTCGTGAACGTATCCGTCAGATTGAAGCGAAGACTATGTCCAAGCTAAAGCACCCTTCTCGTGCTCAATGGCTAAGAGACTTCATCAAAGAGAGCTAGTCCTTGCGATATCTGCCAGCTTTACTTATCGGTCGCCTGGCTCGATTCGCTGTTCGATTGATAAGACCTGGTGGCGGTTCTGCTCTTCCAGGTTTGATCGTTAGCAAACTCGCTCCGAAACTCGTCTATAAGACACTCAACGGGTTTAAGGATGGCTTAGTTGTCATAACCGGCACTGCAGGCAAGTCAACTACTAACAAGATGGTTGTAGCAATTGTTAGGGCACACGGGGTCGAGGTATTTACCAACCCTTCTACTGCGAACATCGAACAAGGATTCTTAAGCACGATTATTCGCCATGGAAATCTCTTAGGACAGGTTCCAGGTTCGATTGCAATTCTTGAAATGGATGAAGCTCACGCAGCTCAAATCGTCAGCCACGTAAAGCCAAAGACATCCGTGATACTAAATGTGTTTGAAGATCAGTTAGACAGATTCATAGATCCTGCACTAGTTCGTGAGAAATTAGCTCTTGTTGCCAAAGCAACGACAGGAAAAGTTCTAGTAAATGCAGATGACCAGAACTGTCTAATGATCGCAGCAAACCTAAAAGGTCGAGTTGATTATTTTGGTTTAGCAGAGAAGATAACTAAATCAAGTTCGAGTGCTATGGAGTACGCCGAAACGTATCTACCGAAGATCGCAACACCAGCAGTTACCAACAAAGTTTTGAGCCAAGACGGTAAAAATGTCGAGGTTGAGATCTCAGGGCAGAAGGCGTCCTTTGAGCTGCCAAGCAGAGGAAATCATTTTGCACTTGACGCCGTTGCCGCTTTGGCTTGTGCCCAAGAAATTCTAGGTAGTAAATTTGATCTGACCTTTGCCTCGAAGGTACTAAATGAGCTACCTCCGGTTTTTTCTAGGGGAGAAGTACGTATCGTCAATGACGAACCTTGCGAATTCATCTTGGTTCAGAACCCAATAAGCATGCAACTAAACCTTGATAACTTACCAACCGATCTAGACCAGGTCCTCTTTGCTATTGGAAGAGATGTGCACGATCCTTCGTGGATGTGGACCGTTGATTACTCTGCTCTGAAGAGTGTTCACACGGTGAGCGGTTTCAACTATGCAGATGCAGCGTTAGTGCTGGCATACAACGATGTTGCGGTGAACATCACTAACCCTGAATACCACGATGCCATTGATAACTTCTTTTCCCTTCCGCTCCCAGAACAAGGAATGAAAACCATCATCTATAGCGCTGATGCTATGCGTAGATTACGAAGACACATGGGCTTTACAGATCCAGAGGATGTGGATCGTGTCTAGAACTCTGAAATTTGCAGCTCTATATCCAAAACACCTCGACGTCAATGGAGATCATGGCAACTTGCTAGTACTGCAGAAGCGTTTGCAATGGCGAGACGTCAAAGCAGATGTGTTGCCTGTTATCAAAGTTCAGAACTTTGCAGAGTTTGATTTCATCTTGTTAGGTCACGGAACCAATGATGCTTGGGCCGAAGTACTCAAGCTTGATCCTGAGTTGCTTTCTAGAGTCGCAGATTTCTCGCGAGCAGGCAAACCAGTAATGGCAATCAGTTCCGGTTACGAACATCTGATTCAAGAACTTGAGCCAGCTAAGGCGCAGCACTATGAACATGTGAGTGAGTTTAGAGAGATCAACGGTGTTGTTGGATATTTGAATACCGATGTTGTACTTCCTGAAGTTCGTACGATAGGTCAAACTCTTTTGACACTTCTACATGGTCCGTTGTTGGCTAAGAATCCAGAACTAGCCGACAAAATAATCAGCGATGCTGGTTGGTGTGATGTTGGGGAAACAAACAATCAGATTAATTCCGTAGATGAATTGGCTAAAGCTAGCCGCAGGATAGCTTTCGAAGATTAGTTAAGTTTGTCTGTTTCGTCTTGCCATGAAATAGCTATTGGCTTCAGTTTGTCTTTGTTGGCGGTGCCGTGGTGACCGCAGAAAACGAGATCCCCGGTAGCTAGAACAACACGGATGAAGGCTTGAGCCCCACAGATGTCGCAACGGTCTGCAGCAGTTAGTGCTGGTAGTTCTGTGGTCTCTACAACCACTGCGTTAGTGCTTTCTGTCTGTTCCATTTGTTCCTCCATAACTACTACAACACAAGTCAATGACTAAATCTTCCTGATTGTTGCTCATTTCGCTATCTGCGAATAGTTTTTCACCGTTTGAGTGTCCTAATCCCTTGATTTCCTTGTTCTGCTTAGGCTTGTAACATGCCTTCAAATGACTACTCAGCGCGCCATCTCTCCGTTCTAGAGGGGCTTGAGGCAGTCCGTAAACGTCCTGGAATGTACATCGGCTCAACCGACAATCGCGGACTTATGCATTGCCTTTGGGAGATTATCGATAACTCTGTTGACGAGGCTCTGGCAGGCCATGGCAAGCTAATCAGCATCGTCCTGCACAAAGATGGCAGCGTTGAAATCACTGACCAGGCTCGTGGTATACCAGTTGATATTGAACCGAAGACTGGACTTAGCGGTGTTGAGGTTGTCTTCACCAAGCTGCACGCTGGTGGCAAGTTCGGTAGCGGTTCATATACCGCATCTGGTGGTTTGCATGGAGTCGGTGCTTCTGTAGTGAACGCTCTGTCTGAGCGCTTGGAAGTTGAAGTTGATAGAGATGGCAAGACTTGGGCAATGTCCTTTCACAGAGGAGCGCCAGGTCTATTTGATGACAAGAAGAATCTTGCGCCAGGTAATGCTTTCAAACCTTTCAAAGATAAGAGCGTGCTTCGCGAAGTTGGCAAGGTTGCCAAGAATAAGACTGGATCTAGAGTCCGATTCTGGTCAGACCCACAGATCTTCGTTAAAGGTGCTGAGTTTGAACTTGACGATATTCTTTCTAGAGCAAGACAAACCGCTTTTCTTGTTCCAGGACTAAAACTTGTTGTAACCGATCAACGATCAGGTAAAGCCACCAACCATGAGTTCTTCTACCAAGGTGGAATCGTTGAGTTCGTAGAATATTTATCTAAGGATGCACCTCTTAGTAATGTCTGGCGACTAAGTGGTAGCGGCGCATATTCAGAAACTGTTCCGGTTCTAAACTCTTCAGGCAACATGGAATCCAAAGAGGTTCAACGTAATTGTGATGTTGATGTGGTTGTACGCTGGGGAACCGAATACGACACCGAAATAAATAGCTTTGTAAACATCATCGCTACACCAAAAGGTGGAACTCATTTACAGGGATTCGAGCAGGCCCTTCTAAAGGTCCTTAGAGCTCAAGCCGAAGCAAACTCAAGAAAGTTCAAGCTCGGCAATGAAAAGATTGAAAAAGAGGATGTCACAGCCGGCCTAACAGCTGTTGTGACAGTTCGCATCGCAGAACCACAGTTCGAAGGACAGACTAAGGAAATTCTTGGAACTCCTGCAATCAAGAACATTGTTTCCAACATTGTTACCAAAGCGCTGACTGACCGTTTCAATTCATCCAAACGAGAAGACAAGGCACAGACTGCTCTAGTTCTTGAAAAAGTCGTGAATGAGATGAAGTCTCGTATTTCAGCTCGAACACACAAGGAAACGCAGCGGCGCAAGACAGCTCTTGAATCCTCTTCACTTCCAACCAAACTGGTCGACTGTAGAACCCAAGACACCCTTGATTCAGAACTAATCATTGTTGAAGGAGAGTCCGCGCTTGGAACTGCAAAACTTGCCAGGAATAGCGAGTTCCAAGCATTGCTTCCTATTCGAGGAAAGATTCTGAATGTGCAGAAAGCCGCCATCACAGACATGCTTAACAACACTGAATGTGCATCAATCATTCAGGTTCTAGGCGCAGGCTCAGGTAGATCTTTTGATCTAGCTTCAGCTAGATACGGGAAAATCATTCTCATGAGCGATGCGGACGTTGATGGTGCTCACATCAGAACCTTGCTGCTAACTCTGTTCTATAAATACATGAGACCTTTGGTTGAAGATGGACGCGTTTTTGCTGCTGTCCCACCTTTGCACAGAGTTGTGGTTATGAACCCAGGCACTAAGCCAAACGAGACTATCTACACTTACTCACAGCCAGAACTTGAATCTTTGCTAGCAAAACTTGCTAAGGCAGGTAAGAAGTATCAAGAACCTATTCAGCGATACAAGGGTCTAGGTGAGATGGACGCAGACCAGTTGGCCGAAACAACTATGGACCGAAAGAGTAGATCTCTTCGCAGAGTTACTGTTGATGATCTAGCCGCTGCTGAAAACATGTTTGAACTTCTGATGGGCAATGAGGTTGCTCCAAGAAGAGATTTCATTGTTGATAAAGCAGAATCTTTTGAAAGAGAAAGAATCGACGCTTAGTCTCTACCTGCTGAAACGATCGTTGCACTCAATGGCGTTCCTGAAGCATCACGCTTAGCTAAGTACTCTGGAGTCTCTAACGGTTTGCCAGAAGATGCTGAACCCATGATCGGTGAGTTTCCAACGTAAGCGAAATACAACTGGTTTTCATCGCGAATGAATTTGTGTGCTCGCACACCGCCGGTTGCCCGACCCTTAGCAGGGAACTCTGCCATCTCAGTTATCTTGGCACTTCCTGCATCAACAGCACCAAGGGATTCACTGTT
This sequence comes from Micrococcales bacterium, assembly GCA_947489235.1. Classification (GTDB taxonomy): domain Bacteria; phylum Actinomycetota; class Actinomycetes; order Actinomycetales; family Microbacteriaceae; genus Rhodoluna. Next base: position 2,879 of record CANLDE010000048.1, on the reverse strand, counting down.
TCCTGCTGCGGTTAGAACCTGGGTGTCTTTAGTTACCTTGATTGAGGTGAAGTAAATAGCCTGAGCACCCTCGGAGAGTTTTATGCCTGCCATACCAGCTGCTCCTCGACCTTGGGGTCTTACCGAACTTGCATCGAATCTCAGCAGCTGAGCATCGTTGGTTATGAACACCAACGTGTCTTTTTCGCCGCTAGCCTCTGCACCAACAACTGCATCACCAGCCTTTAGTGAAATAACTTCAAATTCTGTCTTAGGAAGGAAGTCAGCGCTGAGACGTTTCACAACACCTAGTTTGGTGCCGATAGCGATCACGGTGTTATCAGTTAGTTCGAATGCACCAATAAGTTTTATTTGTTTTGGAAGCCCCAAGAACTCAGCTGCAGAAACAGATTCCGCAACATCGAAACCACCCTCATTGGCTGGAATGTCTCCGGCGTGGACTCGGTGCATAACTCCATCTGAGGTAAGGAAACCGATGTAGCTTCGAGTAGTGCTCGATATTACTGCTCGCAAGGCGTCGTGCTTCTTGCGCTTGGCTAGTGGTGTTGGTTCAACAGTAGTTCTCAAGACCTGGCCGCTAGCGGTAAGCACGATGAAACATGGCGAGTCAGCCAGTTGAGCATCGATAGCTGCGGCCTTTGCCGAACTAACAGGTTTTACTTCAGTGACACCATCAGTGATGGTTGACCTTCTGTCGTCGCCGTATTTTGCTGAAACTTCTTCAAGCTCCGATGCAACTACATCGCGAAGGTTCTTTTCAGCTGAAAGAATCTTTTTCAACTCTGCGATCTCTTTGGCCAGAGTCTTACTTTCTGTTTCCAGTTCAAGTTTCGAGAACTTGGTGAGTCGGCGCAGCTTGAGTTCAAGAATGTATTCTGCTTGGATTTCCGAAAGAGTGAACTTGGACATCAGCTTCTTGCGTGCATCATCTACTTCATCAGCAGCCCTAATAATCTTGATTACCTCATCGATTCTGAGAATAGCTTTCAGTAGACCCTCGACTAGGTGTAGGCGAGCAAGTTTCTTACCTAATCTGTTCTCGGTGCGACGCTTAGTAACTACGACTCTGTGGGCTAGATAAACGCCAAGCATGTCTCTAAGTCCAAGAGTTTCAGGTCTGCCGTCAACTAGAGCGACGTTGTTAATACTGAATGAATCCTCTAGTGGAGTGAATCTGTAGAGCAGGTCGAGAACCACGTTTGGATCGAATCCTGTTTTTAGTTCAATAACTAGCTTCAGTCCATTAGTTCTGTCGGTTAGGTCGATAACGTCAGATATGCCCTGGAGTTTCTTGTTGCTAACACCATCTTTGATTTTCTCTATGATGCGCTCAGGTCCAACAAGGTATGGCAGTTCGGTGACAACCAACGCTAGTTTTCGAGGCGAGACGCTTTCAATAGAAACCTTGGCACGTGTTTTGAAACTTCCCCTGCCAGTTTCGTAGGCTTCCTTGATGCCTTCGGTTCCCATGATGATTCCACCCGATGGTAGATCAGGTCCTGGGATGAATTTCATTAGGTCAGCAGAAGTCGCCTTTGGGTTACCTAGAAGGTGTATAGCTCCAGCAATTACCTCACGCATGTTGTGCGGAGCCATGTTGGTTGCCATGCCCACAGCAATACCGGAGGAGCCATTGACTAGGAGATTAGGAAAAGCAGCGGGCAATACTTCAGGCTCTGAAAGTTGAGCATCGTAGTTAGGTTTGAAATCAACTACGTCCTCGTCAAGACCCTCGTTCATAATTAGCGCTGCTGCTGCAAGCCTAGTTTCGGTGTATCTTGAAGCAGCAGGTCCATCATCTAGCGAGCCAAAGTTACCGTGCCCATCGATCATCGGCACTCTCAAGGTAAATGGCTGAGACATGCGCACCATGGCGTCATAGATAGCCCCGTCGCCGTGTGGATGCAATTTACCCATTACTTCACCAACAACACGAGCTGACTTCACATGGCCTTTATCTGGCCTAAGTCCCATCTCTCCCATTTGAAAGATGATTCGTCTTTGAACAGGCTTAAGGCCATCTCTAGCATCCGGTAGAGCTCTGGCATAGATGACCGAGTATGAGTATTCGAGGAAGGAATCACTGAGTTCTTGGGTTAGCTCGATATCAACGATTCGCTCATCTGGGAATCGGTTTTCAGTCTTCTTATTAGTCATGGTCTTTCTAGTGGCTAAAAGTGGGCTGTGGCAGACTTGTCTCTATGTCTTCGATGCTACCTTCACCTCCCAAATCCTTGGGGAAGCTAGGCGATGTGTTGATAAGTGCATTAGCTAGCGTAAGGGGAGAGCAGAATCCGTTAGCGCTGCCAAAGCGCAGATCTGTCTTAGTGCTTTTGGTTGATGGGCTAGGACTTCAAAACCTAAAACATGCTCGCGCTCACGCTGGTTTTCTGAATTCACAGAAGTCGCTCGAAGCATCATGTTTTTATCCCTCGACAACCTCAACCAGCCTGGTCTCCTTTGCTACCGGTAAGCCACCTTGGGAGAACAATTTCATTGGTTATCAGGTTTTTGATCGCTTGACTAGAAAGTCCATGAATCTTTTATCTGGTTGGGACAACCAATCGGATGCACTTGTGTTCCAGCCAAAGCAAACTGTCTCTGAACAAGCTATCGATTCTGGAATTGAATTCCACACCATCGCCCCGGCAATCTATCAAGACTCAGGCTTCACAGCAGCAACGATGAGGAAAGCCGCTTTCTATGGCATCAGTTCACTAGAGGAGCGATTTGCTAAGGCTCAGTTACTGCTGGCCGCTCCTGAGCCTAAAGTTGTCTATCTATATGTTCCTGAGCTAGATCAGACCGCACACGCTAAAGGTTGGAAATCAACGCAGTGGCTCAATCTTCTCGAAGATGTTGATTCTCAGGTTTCGAAG
>CANLDE010000047.1 GCA_947489235.1 Micrococcales bacterium | reverse complement strand
GATTCAAAAGAGAAAGAACTTTTCAAGAAACTAGCTGAACTTCGTAAATCAGATAAACCAGGGCTAGCCAAAGTCAACCAATCTAACTTCGGACGTAGGTCACGAAGGTAATGGTTGAACCACTTTTTCATAAAGAGAATTTAGTAGCCCTAGTTGGTTCAACGATTGAACTTGATGGTGCTGAAGGTAAGCACGCTGTGCAGGTTAGAAGAATGCGTGCCGGAGAAGCCATTCAACTAAGTGATGGCAAAGGTATACGTGCACGAGGAATTGTTTCTGAGATTGGGGGAAGCGCCTTAGTTGTTTTTGTTGAAGAAGTCATCACCGAAGAGTTACCGTCTAGACAGATTACTTTGGTGCAAGCACTAGCTAAGGGTGACCGAGATGAACTTGCTATTCAGGCAGCTACTGAGCTTGGAGTCACCTCTATCATTCCTTGGCAAGCCACCAGATCTATCTCTCGCTGGGATGGACTAAAGCAAGCTAAAGGTCAAGCAAGATGGCAGCAGATAGTAAGTGAAGCTGCCAAGCAAAGCCTTCGTGCCTTCACACCCGTTGTATCCAACATCGCAGAGACTAAAGAACTTGGCTTACAGGTTCAAGACTTTGATTTGGTATTGGTTCTAGATACCACTGCTACCAAGCAGTTGTCAGAGCTAAGTATTCCTAAAGCAGGCAAACTGGCAATAGTTGTAGGCCCTGAAGGTGGAATAGATCAGGCCGAACTTGATTTGCTTGAAAAAGCCGGAGCAAAGCTAGTTAGTTTAGGAGCTAATGTTCTCAGAACCTCAACAGCGGGCCCTGCACTAATTGCAGCCTTGCTCTTGGGCAATGCCTAAGGCCAACCTTAGAATTAGACAAACAAGGAGTTTCATTGGATTGCATTTTCTGCAAGATTACCTCGGGTGAATTACCCGCCACATTTGTAGCTGAGTCAGAGCATGCTGTGGCTTTCAACGACATACATCCAGTTTCACCTGTGCACGTGTTGATTGTTCCTAGAGTCCACTTCACAGATGTTGCTGAATTAGCCGTAGCTAACCCAGAAGTGTTAGCAGACCTTATTCAATTAGGTGTTCGGGTAGCCGAACTAAAATCAACCGGTTCTTTTAGGTTGCAGTTCAACACTGGGGCAGAAGCCGGTCAAACCGTATTCCATGCCCATGGTCACATCACCAGTAGAACACCGAGGTCTTAGTGTCTAAAGAGTCAGTTAACAAAGACACCAAGCTTGAGTTCTCAATCAATCTTCCAAACCCGATTGCAGTTTTTGGAACTGAAGATGCTTTGTTGAAATCAATTGGAGCTCTTCATCCAAATGTTTCTGTTTTAGTTAGAGGAAATACTGTCAGCATCTCAGGTCAAGAAGCAGATTGCTTCGCTGCCAAGAAACTTATTGATGAAGCTATCAAACTAGTTGAGGCAGGCCACCAGATTGCACCAGCAGATATCACAAGATCAGCTCGCATGATTGAAAATGAAGTAAGCCCAGCACAGATGCTAAGTCAAAGCATTCTTTCTTCCAGAGGCAAGAACATCCGCCCGAAGACTGTGAATCAGAAGAACTATGTTGACGCGATTGATCAAAACACTATTGTTTTTGGAATCGGTCCAGCTGGAACTGGTAAGACCTACTTAGCTATGGCTAAGGCAGTGCAGGCACTACATAGAAAAGAAGTAAGTCGCATCATTTTGACTAGACCAGCCGTTGAAGCAGGGGAGAGACTAGGTTTCCTACCTGGCACACTAAGCGACAAGATTGACCCATATCTTCGTCCACTCTTTGATGCTCTGCACGACATGCTGGATCCAGAGACAGTGCCAAAGCTTATGGCTACTGGAACTATTGAGGTTGCTCCTCTTGCTTATATGCGTGGTCGAACACTCAATGACTCTTTCATCATCTTGGATGAAGCTCAGAACACCACTCCTGAGCAAATGAAGATGTTCTTAACTCGTTTAGGTTTCAACTCCAAGATGATAGTCACAGGAGATGTGACACAGATTGACTTACCTGGCGGGAACTCAGGGTTAAAGGTAGCCAAGGAAATCCTCAGTGATGTTTCCGACATGAAGTTCTGTATTTTAGATTCTTCAGATGTTGTTCGCCATTCACTAGTGGGCAAGATCGTTGATGCTTATTCAAAGTTTGAAGAGAAGCAGGTCAAATCTAAAGGAATCACTGGTAGAAACCGATGAGTGTTGAGATTGAGAACGAATCAGGGGTAGATGCTCCGCTAGAGAGCATCTTGGAGCTTGCTGATTTTGTATTGAATAAAATGCACATCGATTCAGCTGCTGATATCGAAATCCTTTTAGTCAATGAAGTTGTTATGGAGGCTTACCACCTGGACTGGATGCAGGAGAGCGGTTCCACCGATGTCTTATCGCAACCTATTGATGGACTAAGACCTGGTAAACCTAGCGAGAAAACTCCGGCAGGACACCTTGGCATGATTGTGCTGTGTCCACAGGTTGCAACCCGTCAGGCAGAGGTAGCAGGACACTCAGAGCTTCAAGAGATTCTTATTCTTGTAGCGCACTCCATTCTTCATTTACTTGGTTACGACCATGCTGAGAAGCAGGATGAGATTGAAATGTTTGCTCTGCAGCAAGAGATAGTGGCAGAGTATCTAGATAGCGTTGGTGCCTAATGCTCTTTGTAGCTATCTTTATCGCTGTGATCTTGGCTACTTGTGCCTACATTCTGGCAATTGCCGAGGCTGCCATCAAACTAAACGATGAAGATGACCGATCCACTGAAGGCATAGCTTTTGCTCGCCTTGTTTTTGTTGGAGTTTTTGGAATTGTAGTAAGCCAGTCTTTTACACCGGGTCGTTACTCTTGGTGGATTGTGGCAATTCTTTCGGTACTTATTGTTACCGGTCTAGTTTTCACTCTCCAACTAGTTGGTCGAAAAATTGGAAGTACTAAAGCAGGTCTTCGAGTTCTAAAGGTCCTTGCCCCAATTATCAAATCAATCAATATTTTGTTCACTCCACTTAGCTTGCCTACAGAGGAAACCGAAGATTTTGAAGCTGAACTTATTGAATCTGTTGAAGAACTCTCAGAGACTATTGCTCGAGAGATTATGGTGCCAAGAATCGATATGGCAACAGTTACCGCTGAAGAAACTCTTGATGAATCAATGACCGTGTTCTTTAGACATGGATTCTCTAGATTGCCGGTGATTGGTAAGAACCTAGATGACATCAGGGGAGTTCTGTACATCAAGGATGTTGCCAAACTCATTCACGAGAACCCATCTAAGGCAGCCAGCGTAACTGCTGTGGATATTGCCCGCAAAGCAATCTTTGTTCCAGAGAGCAAACCTGTTGATGATCTTCTGCAAGAGATGCAACGCTCTGCTACACACATTGCCTTGATAGTTGATGAGTATGGCGGGGTAGCAGGGCTAGCCACAATGGAGGATGTGATTGAGGAAATTGTTGGAAACATCAGCGATGAATATGACAATGATCTTCCTGAGATCGAAACACTTGAAGATAACTGGGTAAGAGTTAGTGCTCGACTATCACTATTTGATTTAGGTGAACACTTCGACATCGAATTAGAAGACGATGATGTTGATAGTGTTGGTGGCCTACTAGCAAAAGAACTTGGTAGATTACCTGGTCGAAATGACCAAATTCAGTTCTCTGGTCTAATGATTAAAGCTGAGCGCATCGAAGGTAGACGCAAGAGAGTTATTACAGCTCTTGTCCGCATGACTGATGAACTAATAGCTACTAGAAAAGCTTTGGAAGAAGATAACGAGTGAATGAATTCAGATCAGGCTTCGTATCCTTCGTAGGGCGTCCTAATGTTGGCAAGTCAACTCTTACCAATGCTTTAGTGGGTGAGAAGATTGCAATCACATCCTCTAAGCCTCAAACCACAAGACGAGCTATCCGCGGCATTGTGAATACTACCGATGCTCAAATCATTCTGGTAGATACACCTGGTTTACACAGACCTAGAACTCTTCTAGGCCAACGGCTGAACAACCTGGTTGAAAACACTTTAGGCCAGGTAGATGTAATTGGTTTCTGTGTGCCAGCAAACGAGAAGATTGGTCCAGGCGATAACTTCATCAACGAACAGGTTGGTGAATACCGTAGAGCTAAGTTTGTTGCCTTGGTAACTAAGAGTGAGACAGTATCAAGAGACGCTTTAGCCCAACAACTTGTAGCAATCAGTGCACTTAGAAACTGGGATGCAGTTATTCCAGTCAGTGCTGTATCCGGTGAACAGCTTGAAGAACTAAAGGCTGTTCTAGGCTCACTCCTCCCTAAATCAAATGCTTTGTATCCAACCGACATGGCCACCGAAGAGAGTCTTGAAGATAGAGTTTGTGAACTTATCCGAGAGGCTTCCCTTGAAGGCTCAAGAGAAGAGTTGCCACACTCATTGGCTGTGACCATAGATGAAATGGGTCCAAGGCCAGATTCGAACATCTTCGACATTCACGCTAATCTCTGGGTTGAAAGAGACAGCCAGAAGGCAATCATCATTGGTAAGGGTGGCTCAAGGCTCAAAGAGATAGGCATGGAAGCTAGAGCTGAGATCGAAAAGCTCATTGGTTCCAAGGTCATGCTGAAGATTCATGTGAAAGTGGCCCCTGATTGGCAGAGAGATCCAAAGCAATTGGGTCGACTTGGCATGTAATGCTGTGTTAGCCTAAAAAACATGTTCACGATTCTCCTGCTTAGTTACCGCGACGAGGCCTAATTCCGGCCCTCCCCGTCGCGGTGCTTGATGCATGACCGGAACCCCCAAACAATAAATCTTTGTTTGCCAACGAAGGCAAATGACCTTGGGTTTCTAGGAGAGACCATGAAGAACAATCAAAAACCATCGGCCATGCCGATACACAAGTACCGTCCATTCCACGAACAGATCTCTGTGGAACTACCTGACCGCACCTGGCCTACCAAGAGAATCACTGAAGCACCACTGTGGTGTGCTGTAGATCTACGAGATGGTAATCAAGCTCTTATCGATCCAATGAGTCCTGAGCGCAAGATGAAGATGTTCCAGCTTCTAGTTTCCATGGGTTACAAAGAGATTGAAGTTGGTTTTCCTTCAGCTAGCCAAACCGACTTTGATTTTGTTAGAGAACTAATTGATGGTGGACACATCCCAGAAGATGTCACCATCCAAGTTCTAACTCAGGCAAGAGATCACCTCATTGAGAGAACCTATGAGTCAATCAAGGGTGTGCACAGAGCTATTGTGCATTTGTATAACTCAACCTCGGTCTTGCAGCGAAGAGTTGTCTTCAATGCAGATAAGCAAGGTGTGATTGACATTGCTCTTGCTGGAGCGAAGAAGTGTAAAGAGATGGAAGCAAGCGTTCCTGAAACTGTTGTGCACTACGAATATTCACCAGAGTCATACACAGGTACCGAACTTGAGTTTGCTCTTGAAGTTTGTAATGCAGTTATTGCAGCCTTTGAACCAACACCTGATCACAAGATGATTATTAACCTTCCTGCAACTGTTGAAATGGCTACACCTAACGTTTATGCAGACTCCATTGAATGGATGTCTAGAAATCTAGATAGAAGAGATTCGGTTCTACTTTCCTTACACCCACACAATGACCGAGGAACTGCAGTAGCTGCAGCTGAACTTGGTTACATGGCTGGAGCAGATCGTATTGAAGGTTGTCTGTTTGGTAATGGTGAGAGAACTGGAAACGTAGATCTAATTACCCTTGGGCTGAACTTGTTTAGCCAAGGCATTGATCCACACATCGACTTTTCTAACCTTGATGAAATCAAGAGAACAGTTGAATACTGTAACCAGCTAAGAGTTCCTGAGCGAGCACCATATGGTGGAGATCTTGTTTACACAGCCTTCTCAGGTTCACACCAGGATGCCATCAAGAAGGGCTTTGAGCGCATGGCAGCTGATGCTGTAGCTCAAGGTGTTGATCAAGAGTCACTCGAATGGGCTGTTCCTTATCTTCCTATCGACCCTAAAGATGTTGGTAGAAACTATGAAGCCGTTATTCGTGTTAACTCTCAGTCAGGTAAGGGTGGCGTTGCATATCTACTCAAGAGTGATCACAACCTCGACCTACCTAGAAGATTGCAGATTGAGTTCTCTAGAGTTGTTCAGAACAAGACCGATAGTGAAGGTGGAGAAGTAACTTCAGCGGCACTTTGGGCTATCTTCCAGGATGAATATCTACCTTCAACAGTTGCTGCAGAGAAGTGGGGAAGGTTTGAACTCAAGAAGCTTGCCACCTCCTCTGATATGGACGGGGTAGTAGACCTAGTTGCTGTTCTTAGAGATGGCCCTGAAGAAGTTGAGTTAACTGGTACCGGTAACGGTCCTATCTCAGCATTCCTAGCAGTGCTTGAAAAGCGTGGCATCAAGGTAGAACTTCTTGATTACACCGAGCACACCCTAGGTGCCTCAAGTGATGCTCAGGCTGCTGCCTATATAGAACTAAAGGTTGAAGGCAAGACTCTTTGGGGTGTTGGCATTGATGGAGACATATCTAATGCCTCGCTCAAGGCTGTCATTTCAGCGGTAAACCGCGCTCTGCGGTAATACTTGGATAGTGCCTACCTATAGAGATGAAGCAATTGTGCTGCGCACCCACAAACTGGGTGAAGCAGATCGCATCGTCACTTTACTCACTAGGTATCACGGTCAGGTAAGAGCGGTAGCTAAAGGTGTTAGAAGAACATCTTCGAAAATGGGTTCTCGTTTAGAACCATTCATGGTTGCCGATATTCAGTTCTACGAGGGAAAGAACCTAGACACTGTCACTCAAGCAGAAACTATTGGTGCTTACGGCAGCATGATCTCCGATGACTACAGTTCTTTCACCGTTGCAAATGTGATGGCTGAAACTGCTATGCGACTTACTGGTGAAGAGAGAGCTACTCAGCAGTATTTGCTTCTTATTGGAGCGCTTCGCTCATTAGCAACTAAAGAACATGCTCCAGCCCAAATACTTGATAGCTATTTACTAAGAGCATTAGCGGTTGCTGGTTGGGCTGCTAACTTTGCTAACTGCACTGGCTGTAATGCAGAGGGGCCACATTCGGGATTCGTCATTCAAACCGGTGGTGTTGTTTGTGCTGCCTGTATGCCACCAACTGCGGCCATGATTAGTTACGAGGTAGCTAATCACCTAGGGGCACTGCTTGCAGGAGAGTGGGAGTTGGTTGAAGCATCAGATGAACAAACTAAAGTCTCTGCATCGGCTATCGTAAGTGCATATAGTCAGTGGCATATTGATCGTGGATTGAAATCCTTTAACCATTTGGAGAGAACATGAAGGTTCCAAAGTTCGATGGAGCTGCCCCTCAACACGTAGCCATTGTCATGGATGGCAATGGTCGTTGGGCTAATGCCAGGGGACTAACCAGAGTAGAAGGTCACCGTGCTGGAGAGGCTGCTCTCATGGATGTTATTGAAGGTGCCATCCAGGCTGGGGTGAAATATCTAACGGTTTTTGCTTTCTCAACAGAGAACTGGAAGAGATCTCCAGATGAAGTGAAGTTCCTCATGAACTACAACAGGGAAGTGCTTCGTCGTCGAAGAGATGAACTTGATGGTTGGAATGTCCGAATCAAGTGGGCTGGCAGAAGACCTAAGTTATGGCCAACAGTTATTGATGAATTATTGATTGCCGAAAAGCAAACAGCAAAGAACAAGGGCCTTACCTTCACCATGTGTGTCAACTATGGCTCTCGTATCGAGATCGTTGATGCCATCAACCAGATAGTTGAAGACTCTAAGTCAGGCAAGCTCAACGGTGCTCTTACCGAGAAGAAGATGCAGAAGTATCT
>CANLDE010000046.1 GCA_947489235.1 Micrococcales bacterium | reverse complement strand
CCGATGGAACTAAATGGTCAGCACTTGCTGCTGGAATATTCCTGCTTCTTGGCTTTATTGCCACCTTCCGACTCTCTAGCGGTAAGCACGGAGAATCTTTAAAGAAATAGGAAAGCACTAATGCCTGAAAGCAAGTTCGAGCACGACAAGCTCGCTGCAATGAAAACGCATCCACTAAGAAGAATCTTCTTGGGTCGAGCTCTTCGTAACGAAAGACTAGAAGGCGAACTTCTACCTAAGAAGATTGCTCTTCCGATCTTTGCCAGTGACCCATTGTCTTCAGTTGCCTATGGCCCACAAGAGTTGATCATGATTCTTGGTTTAGGTGGCTTGTCTTTCCTTGCATTCGCTCCTGGCATCGCAGCTATGGTTGCACTGCTTTTAACGGTGATTGTTCTTTCTTACAGAAAAGTTATTCAGGCATACCCATCAGGTGGTGGTGACTACGAGGTCGCTAAGGTAAACCTAGGCCGCGGAGCATCTTTGGTCGTTGCTGCTGCACTGCTACTTGACTATGTGATGACTGTTGCTGTGTCTATTTCGGCTGGAACAGATAACCTGATCTCGGCTTTCCCTGACTTAGCCCCTTACAGAGTTCACATGGCTGTTGGTTTCTTGGTGCTTATCTTTGCCATCAACTTGCGCGGTATCAGGGAATCCGGCGTTTCATTTGCCTTCCCTACATACATCTTTATTACCACCGTGTTTGTGATGATTGGTTCTGGTCTATACAAGGTATTTGTGTTGGGTGAGACTCTAGTCACAACATCTTCAGACTATGAAATCCATGGTGTTCACGACTTCTTAGAGAATCCAACTCAGGCAGCAGTGGTGCTACTACTGCTTAGAGCATTCGCCTCTGGTTGTTCAGCGCTTACTGGAATTGAAGCTATCGCTAATGGTGTGCCAGCTTTCAAGGAACCAAAAATCAAGAACGCTAACATCACCATGGTTGCCATGGGCACCATTGCGGTCTTGATGTTCTTAGGTACCACCTGGTTAGCTCTTACTTCAGGAGTCAAGTACCTCGAGTTCCCAGATCAGCTAAACAACCAAGCTCAACTAGATCAGTTCCTAACTAGCCCCCAGCAATCTCTAATGGCTCAGGTTGGTATAGCCGTCTTCGGTAATAACTCACTGATGTTCTATATTCTTCAAGCTGCAACCGCTGCTGTTCTTCTGTTAGCTGCTAACACTGCCTTCAACGGTTTCCCACTTCTTTCTTCAGTATTATCGCGTGATGGTTTTGCACCGAAGATGTTGCAGACTCGAGGCGATCGACTTGTTTTCTCTAATGGAATGCTTTCCCTTGCGGGAGCTGCTGGAGCGTTGATACTCGTCTACCAAGCATCGGTAACTGGTTTGATTCAGTTATACATTCTTGGTGTTTTCACATCATTTACTGTTGGTCAAATCGGAATGATTGTGCACTGGCGTAGAGGCATAAAAAACAAAACTGTTTCTAACAAAGAAGCTTTTAGCGGATTGCTGATAAATGGTTTAGGTGCTTTTATGACCTCATCCGTTTTGATTATTGTTACGCTCACTAAGTTCACCCACGGAGCCTGGTTGGTCTTTATTATCATGCCGGTTCTTTGGGTTGTCATGTATGAGACAAACAAGTACTACATCGAGGTTGACAAAGAAATTCAACTAAGACCAGACATGAAATTTGGTAGCAAGGGTGACTATGCCATTGTGCTTATGGACAAACTAACCGCCCCACAGTTGAAAGCTCTTGACTATGCACTTTCAAGTAAGCACGACAGGTTAGAAGTTGTCCACATCGCTGTTGATCCAATCCGAGCTGAATCGTTCGCTAAGGAATGGGAAGAGTATGGAATCCAGGTTCCACTTCGAATCATTCCTTCGCCATTTAGAGACTTTGGTGCACCACTGAGCGAATACCTAACCGAATACAGACTGTTGCATGAACAACAGCGCATGTCGATCTACATTCCTAAGTATGTTGTGGGTCACTGGTGGGAGCACATCTTCCATAACCACAGAGCTAACCGTATTCGTAAACAGTTGATGTATGTTCGCGGAGCGATGATTGTGCTTGTGCCTTGGAGATTAGAATCTGCAGAGAAAATAGACCTCTTTAGTCGTGCACCACTACCTGGCGATGTTCGTCGTGGTGAGGTGCTTAGATCTAGCGGCCAGATGCGTAGACACCGTGGCGAGGACAACAAGGTAATCACCATGGTTGCTAAAAAAGACGCTACGCCAGATGACATCTTAGACTTGGATAATGACTAAATTGCTCAGCAGCAACTTCGCTCTAGTTTTCATAGGCGGAGGGCTTGGTTCACTAGCTAGGTATCTAATTGGCAGTGGTTTAGAAGTAACCGCAGGATCCGCTCTGGCTGGAATGCTTTCACTCTTTTTGGTAAACGTGGCTGGTGCTTTTTTCTTAGGGCTCGTTTCCTTTCATCCTTTGTTTGGAAGTGAGCAAAGAAAAACTTTTTGGGGATCAGGTTTCGCAGGTGGGTTCACAACTATGTCTGGTGTTGCCATATTTATGTATCAACAATCAAGTGTGACAATCACGTCGGTTATGTTCGCTTGCGGGTTCTTCGCCTTTGCAGCTGGTGTTGCACTGGGTAAAAAGAAAGCGGGGCTAAATGAACCTAGCTGAGATCTTTAACCCGCTTGTAGTCTTTGGCATATTCGTAGCTGGCGGTCTGGGCTCTGTCCTTAGAGTGTCCCTTAGTAAACTCAATGGCTTTTGGCCTTGGGGTATCCTGCTGGCTAACGTGGTTGCCTCATTCTTCGCAGGCTGGGCTGTGACTTTCTTCGAAGCCGACATTACCTGGGTGGCTATTTTGGTAGTAGGCCTTGCTGGAGGCCTTTCTACCTTTAGTTCTTGGGCTGCAGGCACAGTCCAGCTGGTATCAAGGGACAGGCCCGTAGCGGCTGCTCTCTACACAGTAATTACCCTGATACTTTCCTCCACAGCTGCCTGGGTTGGGCTTTTACTGGGCTAACCCCTGATATACTAAAGGGCAGATTTACCGTTTCCTGAGCCCAAAAAAGCTTAGCCAAGAATAAAAGAGGGGGTCTCGACATGGGTCGTGGCCGTCAAAAAGCGAAGAACACCAAGGTGGCTCGCGAGCTGAAATACTTCAGCCCTAATACCGACCTGACTGCCCTGCAGGCTGAACTAGGCACCACTTCAGATGAGCAAGAGTATGAAGACAAGTGGGCTGATCTTTACCCTGAGGATGAGACAAATGAAGTTGAATCTAACCCAGAAAGTGGTTCTGAAGGATCTTCCGCCGACTAGTCAGACGTTTTGCTAGTTCTTGTAATTCCCTAGAAGCCTGACAGCACCGCCATCGACACCTTTAACTCCTTGGATATAGCCTTCAAGGCTGCAATCGTTTGATTCGACTATTCCCAGTTGCCAGGTGTTCACGCCAGCTTGAATTAGAGACTTTTGTATCTCAGCTGCTTGATCCGCGTTAACAATCACTGCGAAACCTAGCCCCAGATTCCAGGTTGATTCAACTTGTTCAAGAGATAGATTGCCCCAGTTAGTTAGGACTTGGAAGACATCCAAAGGTTTCCATGAGCTTCTATCAATATCTAGTGTTGTGTTCTTAGGAAGGACTCGAGCGAGGTTTGCTCCAATTCCACCACCGGTGATATGGCTCATAGCTTTCACTGAAGTACCTAGATCGCTTTCGAGAAGGTTGTTTAGGATGCCTGTGTATAGACGGGTCGGCTCAAGAAGGGCTTCACCTAGGGATAGGTTGCCAAACTCTTGGACTGTCTTGTTGTAGTCGAGTTTGCTGTCACTGATGATCTTGCGCACTAGTGAGTACCCATTTGAGTGGAGTCCACTTGATTCAAGACCCAAAACAACGTCCCCTACCTGAACTTTATGCGGGCCTAGTAGTTTGCTGTATTCAACTGCACCTACTGCCGCACCTGCAACATCGTATTCATCAGCTTTTAGTAAACCTGGGTGCTCAGCTGTTTCTCCACCAATAAGTGAGACTTCAACTTCTTGGCAGGCTTTGGCAATACCTGAAACTATATCTGCAATTCGTGTTGGCACTACTTTGCCGGTTGCGATGTAGTCAGTCATGAACATGCTCTTGGCACCAACAACCACAATGTCATCAACAACCATGCCAACTAGGTCTTGGCCGATGGTGTCGTGCTTATCGATTGCCTGAGCGATAGCGACCTTGGTGCCAACACCATCTGTAGATGTTGCAAGTAGTGGTCTATCAAAGTTTTTTAGAAATGAAACATCAAACATTCCAGCAAAACCACCAAAGCCACCCACAACATTGTCAGTAAGTGTTGCTTTGATTGATTTCTTCATCAACTCAACTGCTAGATCTCCAGCATGGGTATCCACACCTGATGCGGCATATGCATCAGTCATTAGCAGCTTTCACTATTTTGTCTAGTTCAGTATCTGGTCCTGGTTCACAGGCTGCAGCTGGCTTTTCTAGAAGGTTCTTACCTAGGCGATCTTCAGCAGGTAATTCAATTGGATAGGTTCCAGTAAAGCAAGCTGTGCAGAGCTGTTTCTCCTGCTGATTGGTGGCTGCGACCATGCCATCTTTAGAAAGGTATCCGAGCGAATCAGCACCGATGGATTGTCTAACTTCATCAACACCGAGTCCTGTTGCAATCAGTTCTGCACGGGTAGCGAAATCAATCCCATAGAAGCAAGGCCAAGTAATCGGTGGTGAAGAAATTCTTACGTGGATTTCTAGTGCCCCTGCTTCTCGAAGCATCGCTACAAGTGCTCTTTGAGTGTTACCTCTAACAATTGAGTCATCAACAACAATGATGCGCTTACCTTTGATTTGTTCTTTCAAAGGATTGAGCTTTAGACGGATACCTCTTTGACGTATTGTCTGTGATGGCTGAATGAATGTTCTACCAACATAAGCATTCTTTACAAGTCCATGCCCGAATGGAATACCTGACTCTTGGCTATAACCAATAGCAGCAGGAGTGCCTGATTCAGGTGTGGGGATAACCATGTCTGCATCAACTGGATACTCTTTAGCAAGAGTTTTACCCATTTCAACTCTGGCATCGTAAACAACTCTGCCGTTGATTGTGGTGTCAGGTCTTGCTAGATAGACATACTCAAATACGCAGCCAGCTCTTTTAGTTTCAGCAAATCTAGAAGATCTAAGTCCATGTTCGTCAATAGCAACTAATTCGCCTGGCTCAATTTCTCTCACATAGCTAGCACCAACGATATCTAGCGCTGCAGTTTCAGATGCAACAACCCAACCACGATCCAGTCTGCCAAGAACTAGGGGTCTCACTCCCTGAGGGTCTCTTGCTGCATAAAGGGTAGTTTCATCCATGAAGACTAGACAGAAAGCACCTTTGACTTTAGGAAGAAGTTCTAGAGCTGTTGATTCAAGAGTGTGGTCCATGTCACCCGCAAGAAGAGCCGTTAGCACAGCTGTATCGGTAGTGTTACCACCGGTAATTTCATTCTCAGTTTGATCTGGATACTTTGTCTTGAGCATTTCAAGAAGTTCTGTGGTGTT
The DNA here is from genome assembly GCA_947489235.1 of Micrococcales bacterium. Taxonomy (GTDB): domain Bacteria; phylum Actinomycetota; class Actinomycetes; order Actinomycetales; family Microbacteriaceae; genus Rhodoluna. Next base: position 2,277 of record CANLDE010000046.1, on the reverse strand, counting down.
AATTAGGTTTCCGTTGTGACCTAGAGCTACAGTGCCTGAAGCGGTTCTACCGAGAGTTGGTTGAGCATTTCGCCATGAAGACGCACCTGTAGTTGAGTATCTGTTGTGTCCAACAGCTATGTGTCCAACAAGAGATTCAAGAGATGATTCAGAGAAAACTTGAGATACCAATCCCATGTCTTTATAAACGAGAATCTTCTTACCATCAGAGGTTGCGATACCAGCCGATTCTTGACCTCTGTGCTGGAGTGAGTAAAGCCCAAAGTATGTAAGTTTCGCTACTTCTTCCCCAGGTGCCCAAACCCCAAATACACCACACTGGTCTTGCGGTCCCTTTTCATCGGGTAGCAAATCGTGATTTAGTAGTCCATCTCCACGAAGCAAGGGCAGTTTCCGTCTCTACGAGTGGGGGTTGCGTGCTTGTAAAACTCAAGTTTTTTGACGTCATTGTCGCCAAATACTTGGCGTTACCCTACTAGTTTAGCGGGCTAGTTGGAGGAGGTTTTGGAGACTTGCACATCCTTAGCTCGACGCGCTGTAAGTGCATCAAAGACGACCGCTGCTAATACCCCTAATCCTGCCCCGAGACCTAAGCAGTAGACCAAGAGCTGAGTTAGAAACCCTGCGGTCTTGCCATCCTGTGTGGTTATAGATAGCGACAGGATGATGGCAATAAGCCCACCTAACAGGACCCCTGTCAGCATGAACGGTATGAACTTAGGTGCTCGACGGATTTTCGCCGTCTCAGTTTTATCTTTGGACATGCTTCAAGGTTAGCGGCAACACTTCGCCTAACGAGGCCCTAACTCCACTTGAAGAAACTAGATGATCCTGCACAGCTGAATCCCAAGATATGTAACCGAGCGCAAGATCAAACCAAACCTTAGGACTAATCTCAACCACATTAGGAGGTGTGCCTCTGGTGTGCCTAGGACCTTCAATACATTGAGTAGCACCAAGTGGTGGAACTCTAACTTCAACTGAATTGCCTGGTGCAACTTCAGCAAGTTCTTCAAGAAGATATCGAACTGCAGTGACAAATAGTGCATCCGTCTGCTGTAGTTCATTTGATTGTTTCTTGGCTCTAATCACTGAATTGACTGCGTCAATTCCGTCATCGTGTTTGATTCGTCGTCTGGCCATATCTCTAGGTTAGCGATGTAGATGGGTGTTTATAACTCAAGACAAGGCATTCAAAGTCTGTGAAACTTCTCATGCTCACTAAACGCATGGTTGGTTTAGCCAGAGATAGAACAAAACCCCCAGCGCAAACTGGGGGTAATGTTTGAACCTCTTGACGAGGGTCGAATCGGAAACAAACTCCGAAACGTTCTTCGTTTTGAGTATGCCATAACTGTTTGCATTTTGGAATAGTTATGCACTTTCCGGTTCGGCCCTTTCCTTGTCCCATGCCCTACGGAAGGACAACTCATGAGCAAATCTCAAATAGTTGTTCTGGTTCTGACGTTGGTGAGAATAATCCTTGTGATTGTTGAAGCTATCATCAAGATCAGGTAGAACCAAGTAATCCCTGATGCCAAGCATCGGGGATTACCCAATATGCCTGTTTATAACTCAAACAGCTTCACATGTTAGATGTGAAACTTCTCATGCTCACTAAACGCGTGGTTAGTTTAGCCAGAGATGAAATAAAGCCCCCGGCACGAACCGGGAGCTTTATTTGAACCTCTTGACGAGGGTCGAATCGGAAAACAAGCTCCGAAGCGAAACACGTTTCGAGTATGCCATAACTATTTGAAATTTGGAATAGTTATGCACTTTCCGGTTCGACCCTCTCCTTAGCCCACGCCCTACGGGAGGACAACTCATGAGCAAGTCTCAAATAGTTGTTCTGGTTCTGACAGTGGTGAAGATAATCCTTGCGATTGTTGAAGCCATCATCAAGATCAGGTAGAACCAAGTGGGCCTCGGTGTATGAAGCATCGGGGCTCACCCCAATCTCGGTAAACTTGAACTAATGAAAATCTTGATTCTAGGTTCTGGAGCTCGCGAACACGCGATTGTGAAAGCTCTCATAAGAACAGGAACAGACCCAAGCAACATCACCTGTGCCCCCGGTAACGGTGGAATCTCTCAAGAAGTAAAGACAGTAAGCCTAAACGTCAATGACCCTGATGCTGTTACAGCTTGGGCATTGGATGCACAAACAGATTTAGTTGTTATCGGTCCTGAAGCCCCGTTGGTTGCTGGAGTTAGTGATGCACTTCGCTCAGCTGGAATTGCTGTGTTTGGTCCTTCAAAAGCAGCAGCAGCTCT
>CANLDE010000045.1 GCA_947489235.1 Micrococcales bacterium | reverse complement strand
CCATCAACTCGAACGATTTGACCCCAGCCAATTTTCTTAAACAGCCAAATCAGGATTGGTGTGATTGTCAAAGACAGCACCAAACCTAAAAGCCCAGCAAGTAAGAGCGCTCTCATTAGATCTCCTTCAAGAGGTCATCGCCAAGATAACGTAGGTTCGCCGACTTAGAGGATTTCACCAAGACGATTTCATCTCCAGTAAGCATTTCACGCAGATACCCTAGAGCGTCGGAGATTTCATCGAAATACTGAGATTCCCCATCCCAAGAGCCTTCTTGTGATGCCCCCATGTGAATCAATTTGGCAGCTTTACCAACGACCACTACCTGCCCCAAGTTCAATCGAACAGCAATTCTGCCTATGGCATCATGCTCGTGTGCACCGTATTCACCAAGCTCTGCCATCTCCCCCATCACCGCAACAGTCTTTTTGCCTGTTTGTCTTCCAAGGTGTGCAAGTGTCTGCAATGCAGCCTTCATCGAATCAGGGCTTGCGTTATATGCGTCATTAATCACTGTCAGACCACTTGGTGCAACATTTAGTTCCATGCGCCATTTCTCAGCTAACTTCATTTGCTCAATGGCATGAATGGCTTTAGCTCTATCAACACCTAACAGTTCTGCAGTAGCCAAGGCTGCAAGAGCGTTATAAACATGGTGTTCACCAAGAATCTGAAGTTGAACTTCACTCTTGAGACCATCAGGGGTTAGAAACTCAAAACTTGTTCCTTTGATACTTACATTTACATTTTCTGCTGAGTAATCTGCATGACCGCTAAGCCCGAATGATGAAATCTTCGCCTCAGTCTTTTCAGACATTCTCCTCACACGCTCATCATCAATATTCAAAAGTGCTACTCCATCAGCTGAGAGCTCTTGGACTAGTTCTGCTTTGATTCTTTCTGTGACTTCGATGCCGCCAAATTCGCCAGCGTGTGCGAGCCCAACTTTCAGTTCAATTCCAATATCTGGTTGACACATCTTTGCAAGGTAGGCAATGCTTCCTACTCCACCTGCGCCAAGTTCAACAACCAGAAACTTAGTTTGCTGATTGATTCGGAGCATCGAATATGGTGCTCCTACTTCATTGTTGAATGATTCCTCTGGAGCAATGGTTTCACCAGCTGTTGAAAGAACTTCTCGCAGCATGTTTTTGGTTGTGGTCTTACCATTAGATCCTGTAACACCGATAACTTTTAGCTGACCAAGAGCTTTGACCTTGTCAACTACATACTTAGCCAGTAAACCTAGAGCGAGAACCGAATCCTTGACTATGAGCTGCGGGATGTCTTCTTCTAACTGACGTTCGACAATTGCAGCTACCGCACCTTTTTGAATCGCAGCGGAAACGAATAAGTGCCCATCAGTAACTTCACCTGGCTTAGCTACAAACAGTGAGCCAGGTGTAACAAGTCTCGAATCGGTTTCAACTGAACCGGTAATTGAAATAGTTTCATCACCAATGAGATCGGCGGAGATTGCAGCTGCAATATCTTTTAGGCTAAGCGCAATCATCAGTAACCAGCCTCTTTAAGAGCAGCTCTTACTTCTGCACGTGCTGAGTATGGAGTTCTGACGCCTTCGATATCACGGTAATCCTGATGACCTGGTCCTGCCCACAAAATAGCATCCCCTGGTTTTACCAGCGAGAGAGCTACCCTAATGGCTGCCTCTGGTGGTGAGACTTCATGAATCTCGAGCTCTGGCCTAGCTGCTCTGGCTGAGTCGACAAGGGTTTTTCTAATTGATGCCGGATTTTCGAATCTTGGATGATGATCTGTAATAACCAAAACATCACAACCCTCGGCAGCAATTCTTGCCATGTCAGGTCGCTTTGAGGCATCTCTATCGCCATCAGCACCAAAGAGCATTAGCACTCTGCCGGTTGTGACTTTTCGCACGGCGGCAAGAGTATTCAAGAATGCATCTGGACTATGACCAAAATCTACATAAACAGCTGGTGCTCCTACAGGAGAAACTAATTCTGTTCTGCCAGGAAGATAAGCATCAATACCTGTTGCTATCGCCTTGGCAATCGAATCAAATGAATAACCTGCCTTGATGGCCATCACGATTGCAAGGCCTGCATTACTTGCCATGTGTGCACCAAGAATCGGAACACTTGAAACTAGTTGCTCGCCGTTTGGTCCAGTAAGTTCAAATTCTGTTTTACCTGGATGCTCAGCTAGCACTCGAACAAGCCAATCGGCATTGTCAGTAGGATTCATCGAAACAGTGGTGACTGGAACTTCGCTAAGTTCTGCAATTTTCTTTCCGTAAACAGTGTCAAGACAGACAACAGCTGTTTTAGCTTTTGTTCTGGTAAAGAGTTTCGCTTTTGCTTGAAGGTAATCATCAAAACCGTCGTAGTCATCAAAGTGGTCATGGCTTAGGTTGGTAAAGCCAGCAACATCGAAGACTAAACCATCCACTCGTAACTGTGTTAGCGCTTGGGCGGAAACTTCGATAGCAACATCAGTAACCCCCTTCTCACGCATTCGAGCAATAAGCGCTTGCATTTCAGTGGATTCTGGTGTGGTCAATCGGCTGACGATAACTTCACCTGCAATATGGCGTTCAGCAGTTGAAGTGAGCCCAGTGACTCGATTGAGCTGTCTAAGAATTCCCTCGAGCAAGTAAGTGGTGGAAGTCTTTCCGTTGGTACCAGTGGTGCCAAAGAGGATAGGCATATTGCCTTCGGTATTGCCATAAACATAAGCTGCAAGATCTCCCAGGTGAGTTCTTGGATTTTCTAGAACTAGAGTCGGCAGAGCGCAATCTTGAAGCAATTGCATGCCTTGAGTGTCTGTTACAACAGCAACTGCGCCTTGCTCGATGGCTTTGTGGACAAAGTTTGCACCATGAGTTTTCACTCCTGGCATGGCGATGAAAAGATCGCCTGGTCTTAGATCTCCGGTGTTCATGCTGATGCCGGTCATTGAAACAGCTGAACCATCACCAACTACTTCCAAACCAAAATGCAATTCGAAATCCTTAAGTGAAACAGGCGCGACATGGTCTGGTCTAAGAATTGGCGGAATGGATTGCTTGGGTGTCATTATTTCCACTCCGTTGCAATCTTCTTAGATTTGGTAGTTGTTGGAGGCACTGTATAAGTCTTCAACACTTGTTTCATAATGGCCACAAATCCAGGGGTGGCACCTAGTGAGTTGCTGATGTTTCTAGATCTAAAGGCTGTGACAGCAACGACGTATCTAGGATTCTCTGCCGGAGCAACACCCACAAAGGAAACTGCAAAGAGACGGCCGTAACCTTTTCCCTCTGCAATCTGGGCGGTACCTGTCTTGCCACCGATTCGGTAGCCAGGAATTCTTGCAGTCTTACCAATTGATCCGAACTCAACAACTTTCTCAAGCATATCCATTGTGTCTGAAGCAGATTTTTCGCTGAGCACTCGAACTGGAGAGTCAACCGCGGTTCTAGTTAGATTTCCATTTCTATCCTGACAACCTTCAATCAGAACTGGAGAAAGTCGAACGCCTTTGTTAGCAATGGTTTGGTAAATGTCAGCTGTCTGAATTGGGGTGAGCGAAACTCCTTGACCGAACATTACTGTTTGGTCAGTCATTCTGTCCCACTTGGTGTAATCGGCTAGAAGACCTGATGACTCACCTTCGAAGTTCACTCCAGATTTAGAACCAATGCCAAACTTCTGCATGTACTCAAAGCGAGTTTTTGAATCTACTTTTCCACCGAGCTGAACAAGACCTGTGTTTGAAGACACGGCTAGCACACCGGTAAGGGTTAGCTTTTCTGGTGGGTGCTTGTGTGAGTCATTGATGTATTGTCCCCAAGGCATTTTTAGTGCGTATGGAGCTACTACCTGACTTAGTGGTGTGGCCTTGCCTGCATCGATAGCGGTAGCAGCAGCAACGGTTTTCAAGATTGAACCTGGTTCAAAAGCTGATCTAAAGATTCTTGAAGAACGATTTTGTGCCTTTACAGCGCTGAAGTTGTTTGGGTCTACCGTTGGAGCTTCGGCTGCAGCCAAGATTCTGCCTGTTGATACTTCGATAACGATTGCACTTGCCCAGTCGGCATTCAATCGCTTGACCGTTGCAGCCATTTCTTGTTGAGCAGAGTATTGCAAATCTGAATTGATTGAAAGTACCACATCTGAACCGTGCTTGACTTGTTGAATGACTTGAACTGATGACGGGATACGGATCAGATCGGCACCTTGAATGTAAGACTCTTTGCCATCTGTTCCAGCAAGGCAAGAATTCATCATGCGCTCAATGCCTTCAAGCGCTGAGCCATCTGACCCTACAAAGCCGAGCAGGTTTCCTGCAACAGCCCCATCTGGATAGTGACGCTTCTGCTTCTTATCAAAATAGACCCAGGGAATATCTAGTTCTTTAAGTTTTGAATAGGTTGCTGCGCTTACAGCCTTACGAAGATTGGCGTATCTAGAGGTGCCGGTCATTTTTGTAAGAAGTTCTTCAGTTGGCACTCTCAGAATTTCGGATAGTTTCTGAGCTATCTCCTCTTTAGTAAAAGCAACTTTTTGATCCCCGATTGTAAGAACAACAGGTCCCACATTCTTTGGGTCAACATTCACATCCCAACTAATCAAAGTGGTGGCGAGTATGTGTCCTTCGCTGTCGATAATGTTGCCGCGAATAGCCGGAATGGTTCGACTAGTTTCACGAGCCTCGTTTGATATCTCGTTGATTGCTTTGGCATCAATTACTTGAACCCAGATAAGCCTTAGAACAAAAACAGCTAGGACAAACAAAACGACACCGACGAAGAGTGTGTACCTTCTGTCGGTCTCATTCGAATGCATTGAACGCCCCTAAATTTTCTAGTTTGTTGGCGATGCTGGAATGCCCGCAGGAGTTAAGGCTAGTTTGGTGGTTACAGTCTTTGCAGGCTTGACACTCGGTTTTACAGGAGTTTTTAGGGTTGGTGCATCAATAGTTGTTTTCTTTGTAGAGTTCAATGTCGCTGGATTACTTCTATAAGTCATAGCAGCGTTGGCAATAAGGTTTGCTGAAACAGCTTTAGTAGCACTTGCTGAGGCAGGTACAGCTGAGCCAAGAACTTTAGCTTCACGAACATTTAGAAATACCGGATCAGAATTCACAACCATGCCCAAAGCTTTGGCACTATTCGAAAGGTTTTGTGGTGAACGCAATGAATCAACCTGCTGACCGATGATCTGAGATTGAGTTGCAAGCACAGCGGTTTCCTGCTTGAGCGATGAAATCTTGTAAACAGCACCATCACAAAGTGAATTGACGAAGAGACTTAGAAGTGCAACCCCGGTCAAGCCAACAAGTAGCTTGCGAACAATAGTCTTTGAAAGAAACAGTCGAACCGTACCAACTTGTGAAGTTGTCTTGACAGCAGTTCTTCTAACCGGTTGAACCCTAGTTGATACAGGTCTCAGGTGTCGCCTTGGTGCGATAGGGCGAATGGGTTGGGCTTGTCTTAGCACGCTCATGCTGCGTTCCTTATCTTTTGAGCAGCTCTCAATCGGACGGAGGCTGATCTAGGGTTGTGACTGATTTCTTGTTCGGATGCCTTCTCTGCTCCCCTGACTAGAAGTCGAAGGACAGGGGCATGCATTTCAAGTTCGATTGGCAGATCTAAAGGAGCTGAAGAGGTCGATGCAGCAACTAGTGCCTGCTTGACGATTCGGTCTTCAAGTGACTGATAAGAAAGCACTAAAACCCGGCCATCGATTTTTAGAGCTTCGATAACCGCTGGAATTGTTTCTTCTAAAATCTCTAGCTCACGATTGACTTCAATTCTTAAGGCTTGGAATACCCGCTTAGCTGGATGGCCCGAGCTCTTACCAGGGATGAATGGAACAACCTTGGCGATGATGTCTGTAAGTTGCTTGCTTGTGGTGAATGGAGACTTAGATCTAATCTTTACGATTTGACGAGAGATACCTTTTGCGTATCTTTCTTCACCGTAAGTTTTGAAGATCTGAGTTAGGTCATCTTCTTTGTACTCATTAAGGATTCTTGCCGCAGTGAGTTCTTCACTTGAATCCATACGCATATCCAGAGGAGCATCGAAAGAGTAAGCAAAGCCACGTTCTTTTTCATCAAGTTGCATTGAAGAAACGCCGAGATCTAGAAGAATCGCATCAGCAAGATTTAGACCTAGTTCTTCAAGTACTTCAGGAATCTCGCTGTATACCGCTTGCACTAGATGAATGCGGTCCGCAAAAGGTGCAAGTCGCTCTCCAGCTAAACGAAGAGCGTTCTCGTCACGATCAATTCCTACTAAAACTAATTTTGGGAAACGTTTTAGGAATGCCTCGCTGTGGCCGCCAAGTCCTAGAGTTCCATCAACCAAAATTGCTGAATCACCTTGCAGAGCTTCACCAAGAATTTCGATGCAACGCTCTAACAGAACTGGTTCGTGGAGGGAAGAAATTTCGGACATGTATTTTGCTTTTGGTTCCTAGTTCCTAAACCCCATCCATTTGCACCTTTTGGTTGCTGCTTTTGGAATCGGGGAAGAAATCCAGAAGCCAAATAGCTGGAGATTAGAAACTAGGAATTAATTCAGCCTCACCTCCCCTTCGGAGAAGTTTGCAAAAGCTTCAGCTCCCGCGTCCATGAATTCTGCTCTGGTTACTGGATTCCAAATTTCGATGTGTCTACCTGCACCAGCAACTACAAGTTCGCGATCAAGGCCTGCCCACTCACGAAGTTTTGCGGTGACCAAAATTCTTCCCTGACCATCTGGAGTCTGTTCGTCTGCATCACCAAAGAAATGGCGGGATAGCACTCTGAAATCCTGGGTACCAATTGTTCGGTTGGCAGTTAGAGCTTCTGCTCTGGCTTCGTATTCAGCTCTGGTCATTACAACGACACAGTTCTCTTGCCCTTTAGTAAGGACGACTCCCCCGGCCAAGCGATCACGGAATTTTGCAGGAAGGATAAGGCGAAACTTCTCATCAAGTTTGGGATAGCTAGTACCGATAAACACTTGCTGACCCTTTCTCTAGTTCGCCACTGAAGTTATTCCCCACATTACACCACTTTCATCCACAAATTACCAAATATGTGTAGGAACTTACAATTCTGGCGTGTTTAGGTCAATAAAAGCAAGGGGTATCTTGGTGGAGGGATTTTTCTCAAATTGGTGATATTTAAGTCTTAAATGGAAAAAGGACCTCAGAAATACTCTGAAGTCCTTGTTTCTTGGGGCTAAACCCCTAAATTAGCCGCCGTTGCGCTGATCCCAACGATTTTGAAAATATCCAGAAGTGCCTGGTTTTTGACCAGGTTTTGGCTCTGGTTTAGGCGCACTTGCCCTAAAAGCTTTGCTGGTCCAGTTCTGACTTACTAAATAAAGGCCGGTGAGCATAGTTAGAAAAGCTAATACCCCGACAAAAACCTGTTGCATTGAAATGGCCAGAAGCATGATTCCCAGACCCACGAACACCAGAACTGAGCCAAGCACAAGCAATCGCCCGTACTTGACCTTGCCATCAACCTGAGTTGCCTTTTCCTTAGGTGCAGGCTTGCCGCCAGTTAGCTGAAGTTCAAGTTCTTCAAGAACTTTTTGCTCGTTTTCGCTTAATCCCACGGTTATCTCCTCGCCTTGCCTTTAATGCTAAACCTATTGCCCCAGTTAGGCTATTCCAGTGAATTACTCAGAAAACGTTTTGGCTCAGGTTCAAACCAATCTAGACGACTTTTGCCTTAAGCAACGCAGTGATTTTGAGGCAATTTCTTCAGATTTGATCCCGGTAGTTGACTACACCCAAAGCCTGCTTCAAGGTGGCAAGCGGTTCAGAGCCCTCTTTTGCTATTGGGCCTGGCGAGCATCGCTAAGCGAATCCTCATATCACCAGAGCGAACAAGAGGTTAACGATTCTGAGCAGGCAATCGCTGGAATCGCGGCTTCGCTTGAGATGTTCCATGCCGCAGCCTTAGTTCATGATGATCTTCTGGACCAATCAGACACCAGACGTGGCGCTCCAGCTATCCACAAACGCTTTGAATCTTTACACAAAGAAAAACAGTGGGCAGGTGCCCCAGAGCGATTTGGCGTTGCAGGTTCTGTTTTAGTTGGTGACCTAATGCTGGGCTGGTCGAGCGAGATTTTTGGTAATGCACTGTTGCACTCCCCTAATCGTGAGATTGAAAGTGCTTGCCGAGATGAGTTCAGCTTGATGAGAGTTGAAGTGATGGCAGGTCAGTATCTGGATGTGCTGGAAGAAAACGCAGCTACCACAAGACCAGTCAAAGAAGGTGTTGGTCGAGCAGAGAAAGTAATTCTCTACAAAACCGCTAAGTACAGCATCGAAGCTCCACTTCGCATCGGCGCTGCTTTCGCTGGTGCAGATCAGAGCACACTGAATGTGTTTACCCAATT
>CANLDE010000044.1 GCA_947489235.1 Micrococcales bacterium | reverse complement strand
TTAGGGGTGGTCAGCTGAAGCAAAGCACCAACCACGATGATTCCTGAGATGGCATTAGTCACGCTCATAAGAGGTGTGTGTAAGGCATGGTGAACTTTGCCAATCACATAGAAACCAATCACAACTGAAAGGGTCAGCACAAGGAAGTGCTGGGGTAGTGGTGCTGGTGCAAAAGCACAGATCAAGAACAACGCTGTGATACCTGCGGCATAAAGAACGCCACGGCGCTTAGTTGACATGGTTTTCTTCTCTTTGACTACAGGCGCTGCAGCCTTGGCAGCAGGCGGGGCTGCTGAAACTTGAACAGGTGGTGGCGGCCAAGTTATTGAGCCATCCTTGACCACTGTTACTGATCTTTGAACAATGTCTTCAAAATCAAGAGTGAGTTCACCGTTTTTCTCAGGCGTTACTAGCTTCAAGAGATTTACTAGGTTGGTACCGAAAAGCTGTGATGCTTGGGCAGGAAGGCGACCAGGTAGGTCGGTGTATCCAATGATTGTTACACCGTTACTTGTAACAACCTTTTGGCCTGCAATTGATCCTTCAACGTTTCCACCTTGGGCTGCAGCCATGTCAACAATTACGCTGCCAGATTTCATGCTAGCTACGTCTTTAGCTGTGATTAGTTTTGGAGCAGGTCTACCTGGAATCAATGCGGTAGTAATAATGATGTCTACATCGGCTGCTTGCTCAGAGTAAATCTCTGCTGCACGCTTGTCGTAATCTTCGCTGGTTGCTTTGGCATAACCATCAGAAGATTCCATCTTCTCAGCAACTTCAACCGCTAGGTAAGTTCCACCAATTGATTTAACTTGGTCTGCTACCTCTGGTCTTGGATCTGTCGCTCGAACAATAGATCCAAGGCTTGATGCAGCACCAATAGCTGCAAGTCCTGCAACACCGGCACCTGCAACTAGAACCTTAGCTGGCGGAACTTTTCCAGCAGCAGTTACCTGACCGGTGAAGAAGCGACCGAATTCGTGTGCTGCTTCAATGACAGCGCGGTAACCGGCGATGTTAGCCATTGAGCTAAGTACGTCCATAGATTGTGCTCTAGAGATTCTAGGAACAGCATCCAAAGCAAGAGCAGTGATACCTCTGGTAGCAAGTGATTCAAGTAACTCAGGGCGAAGAGAAGGAGTCATCAAACTGACGATGATTGCGTTATCGCTTAGCTGAGTAATTTCTTGATCAGTTGGCGCTGCAACTTTCAGAACAACCTGACTGGCCCAAGCTTCCTTAGTTGACCCAATGGTTGCTCCAGCCTGCACATAAGCAGAGTCTGGAAAGGTCGATAGATTTCCCGCTTCGGACTCAACTATGACCTGGTAGCCAAGATCAACGATTGCCTTTACTGTGGTCGGGGTAGCCGATACACGAGTCTCACCAGGCTGCTCTTTTATTACACCTATTTTCATCATTTACCAATCTTTGCCTATATTCAGCCCTAAGTTGGCAAGATTCTTGAAAAACGTTCCCCAAAAACTAAATGAACCTTAGTACTAGACCTTCCCAGTCCATAAATTCAAGAAAACGGCCCAAAGGCCATTCCTCAGGAAGCCAGATACCGAGAATAGACTTAGAAACATGAGAAAAATACTAGGTCTTACTCGTTACGTAGTCTTTGTTCCAGCGGTAGCTTCAATCATCGGAGCTTTGGTCTTGATGGGGCAGGGTTCAATCGCCATGATCGAAGCTGTAATTGACAGCGTTACTGGCAAGTCTTATCTGAAGGTAGCAATCGTTGAAGTCCTAACTGCGGTCGATGCAATTCTGCTAGGAACAGTACTGCTGGTTATCGGTTACGGTCTTTACGAACTCTTCGTGGATACTGCTCTAGAGGTACCTGTTTGGCTTGAGGTCAAAGACCTAGATGATCTAAAGTCCAAGCTAATTGGAGTTGTCGTTGCGATTATCGCTGTGATCTTTGTTGGTGTGTTTGTTGACACCGATAGAGCAGGTGAAGTTGTTTCCTACGGTTTAGGAGCAGGTGCAATGGTGACAGGACTTGCTATTTTTGCATATGCCACTAAGAAGCAGAATAACCCTAAGAAGTAGAAACTCTTGTTCTTCATCGGTTCTAGGTATTCAACTGACCAAACCATAAACTAGGGCTCATGCACGCTTTCAGAAGATTCATGACCCGAGCACTACTACTTGGCATTGCTGCTTTCCTAATTGTGCCAATGGTTATTCCATTTGAATCCAGTGGAACCCTAACTAATGTTGAAGCAGCTGGCAATGGGGAAGAGTTTGCAGAAGTCAATGGAATTCAAGTTCACATTGCAACTGAAGAGTATTCAGGTTCCAGTAAAGCCGATGTCCCACTATTCATCCTTCTGCATGGCTTTGGTGCCAGTACTCACTCCTGGCGCTTTGTAATGAAATCTTTGAGCACCCAGGGCGATGTGCTTGCCTATGACAGACCTGCTTTTGGCTATACAGAACGTCCAACCAGTTGGACTGGAGCAAACCCTTATGGCTTTGAAGGTAACTTTGAACTTATTTCAGCACTGATTGAAAAGTTCGGAAAAGGACAAGAGATCATTCTGGGCGGACATTCTGCAGGTGGTCAGATAGCAGCTGAATACGGCAGATTGAATCCAGATAAAGTTCAGCGCTTGATCTTGGTTGACCCAGCAATCCTTACCACCGGTACCGGTAACTCTTGGATCAACTCTCTGAAGGTTATCCCTCAGGTAGATCGTCTAGGCCCATTCCTTGTTAGAGGTGTAGCCTCAAGCGGTAAGGATCTGCTAGAGCGCAGTTACTATGACAAGGCTCAGCTAACTGATGAAGTAGCTGAAGGCTATTTCAAACCTTTGACCATCAATGGCTGGGAAAAAGCGTTTTGGGAATACTCAACTGCTCCAAGAGAAAACCAGTTAGCTCAAAACCTAACTGCAATAACTCAGCCAACGCTTCTAATCACAGGTAAGTACGATGTGGTAGTGCCAACAGCTGACACAGAGAAACTAGCAACAATTATCAAGAACAATCAGTTAGTCATTGTTGATAAGAGCGGACACCTTCCTCAAGAAGAACAGCCTGGAGTGTTTGCGGATGCTGTAATCAAATGGGTCAAGGCCACAAAGACGGATATTCCCTAACAAGAACTTCAAGAAGAAGAGGGAGTTCAATTTGGGCTCGCTCTGAGGTAGCGTTAAGGCATGAAGATAAAAGATATTGAACTTGTAATGATTGATGGCTCAACCAAGACCTTTGGTGAGATCCAAGGCAAAGTGACCATGGTTGTCAACGTTGCCTCTAGATGTGGCCTTAGCCCTCAGTACGAAACTCTTGAAGCCATGCAGAAGAAATACAAGGACAAGGGATTCACTGTAGTTGGTGTGCCATCAAACCAGTTCTTCCAAGAACTAAAGTCATCAGATGACATCTCTGAATACTGCTCAACAACTTGGGGAGTTACCTTCCCAATGACTGAGAAGGCAAAGCTAAACGGCAAGAACGCTCATCCTCTATACAAAGAGCTAACTAAGTCAGTAGATGCTGAAGGTAACGCTGGAAATGTGAAATGGAACTTTGAGAAGTTCTTAGTGCTAGCTAACGGTGAAGTAATGCGCTTTAGACCAACCACCAAGCCGGATGCTGCTCCAATCATTGAAGCAATCGAAGCCAACCTAGCTTAAGTGAGCAACTTCATCAGCACTTAGAGTCACACTCTGCAATAGAGCAGTCAGTTGCTCAACTGTTCTTCCTGAAGCAATGGGCACAGTAACGCCAGGTCGATTTCTAAGCCATTCAAGAGCAACAGCAGTGTTTGATACAGAGTGCCTCTTGGCAATCTCTTCTACTCGGCTTAGTAGTGCATAGTTCTCGGCGTTGGCATAGTTATTACCAACAGCCACTGCTCGAGCGGAATCAACACTTTGACCCTCTTTGTATTTTCCAGAGAGGAAACCACTACCAAGAGTTGAATAAGGCAAACCTGAGATACCAAAGTCTTGAACAGATCTAGCACCATCAGACTCGTATGGTTCTCTAGCAACAAGACTGTATCTGTTCTGCAACGCGATGTAGCTTGCAAAGTTATTGTCCTTGCTGATCTTTAGAGCAAGCTCAAGACGTTCATAGGTGTAGTTAGATGCAGCGATGTATCGAACTTTTCCAGAAGAAACTAGTTCATTGAATGCAGAGAGTGTTTCCTCGAGATCTGTTTCAAAGTCATCGCTGTGTGCATAGTAGATGTCGATGTAATCGGTGTTTAGTCTTCGAAGACTGTCTTCACAGGCAAGAGCTATGTTCTTTGCCCCTAGGCCTTTACGAGTCTCAAGCATTGCTACCTTGGTAGCAACAACTGTTTGGCCTCTTTTGCCTGATTTCTTGAACCAGTTACCAATTACTGTTTCACTCTCGCCACCCTGGTTACCCTCTTTCCAAGCAGAGTAAACATCAGCTGAGTCAATGAAGTTATTGCCATGCTCACTAAGAAGATCTAGCAGAGCAAATGATTGCTCTTGATCTGCTGTCCAGCCAAAAACGTTTCCACCAAAGCACAGGTTGGAAACCTTTAGGTCTGTTTGTGGCAGAGTCAGCATTACTTCTTAACTCTGGTTTTGAGAAGTGAAGCGACTGTAGCCACCGTGATAGTTACCAAAATCACACCAAGAGAGAGGTTTGTGCTTATCTCAGGTAGACCTTCAAAGTGCTTTCCGCCGTTGATAAATGGCAGTTCATTCTCATGCAATGCGTGGATCACTAACTTGACACCAATCCAAGCAAGGATTACAGAAAGACCAATACCTAGATAGACAAGTCTTGTCAGAAGTCCACTTAGTAAGAAAAAGAGGTGGCGAAGACCAAGTAGCGCGAAGGCATTGGCAGTAAAGACAATGTATGGCTCTTTGGTTAGACCATATACAGCAGGGATGCTGTCTAGAGCAAAGAGTAAGTCAGCGCTACCGATAGCAATCATCGCGAAAAGTAGCGGTGTGTAGTAACGCTTGCCATTTTTCTTGATAGAGACTTTCGCACCGTGATAACCGTCGGTTACGTTAACTCTTCTCTTGATGAAGTCAATAAACTTGCCGCCTGGAGCATCGTCACTGCCATGAGCTTTGAAGTGGTCGCGAACCAGGGTATAGGCGGTGTAAATCAAGAACGCACCGAATAGGTAGAACACCCATGAGAATCGGGCAATAGCAACTGCACCTACAGCGATGAAAATAAATCGCAGAACCAGAGCAATCAAGATACCGACCGTAAGAGCTTGGCGTTTTGCTTTTTCAGGGACAGCAAGCTTGGTGAAGATGATTAGGAAGACGAAGAGGTTATCGATGGACAAGCTGTATTCAGTGATGAAACCAGCTAGGTACTCACTGCCGAATGGTTTACCCCAGACCTGATCGACTACAAAGAAAAATCCAAGAGCGCAAGCCAAGAAGATACTGGTGAAGATCGCAGATTCCTTGAAAGTTGGCTCACCTTTTCGCTTTAGTTGAAAAAGCAGGTCGATCACGATTATCGCCGCGATAATTGTGGCTGTAATCAGCCAGATTTCTAAGGGAACAGTCATAGTTGGGGTAGTCATGGCTCAATTCTACCCGAGGGAACGGGCCCCCAAAAGGTTTTGTACCACCGGTGCTGGGCTTGTTTGCCAATAGGCGTTTGATTTATGGGTTAAATCTTTACAGGTTACATTCAGAGGTACTCAGCAAGTGAGAGTAGCTCAAACCATAGAGAACTAGTAATTGATCACAGCGCTGTCTTGGAATCTGGAGCGGTTTGCCCATTCTTGCCAGAGTGGCTCTAGATAGGTGAATTTTGCTGTATTTGTCTTTAGATCAATCTTTATTTGATAACCACCGTCGTATAGCTGTTCGGTCAGGGGGAACGAGTTGAACCAGGTGTAACTGGTTTTAGGGCAGGAAAAGATATTGTTTTTGATCGTGAACTTGTATTTATTAGTAAGACATTCAGTCACAACATTTTTTGCGGTGAATGCTGACGAAAAGTAGCTTTCGGACATTGACATAAATACCCTGATAGACGCCCTCAAGTAGTCCTCTTTTGAACCGATGACTATTGGGCAGTATTTGGCTGACCAAGATTTGAACGTCATCGAATTAAATTTGCTCAAAGAGCAGCTGCTTTGTTTCAAGTAAATAAGCCTGCTTGCTAGTTGCGGGCCTGCATGCACGTCTTCATAGGTCATCACTAGTGTGTTTCCGTCATAGCCTTTGAGGTTGTAAGAAAGAACATCCGGAACGTATTTCTTCCAATCCGGAAACTCTGATGTTTGCCAATTGTTTTTGACTTTGGCTAAGCGGGTCGCACCGTTGTTTACTAACAGCTCGATCCCTGCTTTTAGATCCTCATAAACAATTTTCTGAGCTGCAGTCGCTACGGCTAATGCACTCTTTGACCACTTCAGACTAGTGGGCACAACATATGACTTTGTGGCGTTTGGATTTGTGACCGTCACAGCTGGATTAGCAGCATTAGCCCCATTTGCGCCAAACATTGAACTCAGAAGAAGCAATGCAACGCAAGCCTTGGCTTTCTTTCCCATTTATAACCCCATTCCCAGTTCTTGCTTTTATCATAGGTCAAACAACAGCTGCGGAGGGCATTCGTTTAGGTAAAAGACTCAATAGGAGGACAGGAGCAAACTAGGTTTCTATCCCCATAGACATTGTCAATGCGGTTCACAATCGGCCAGTATTTGTTTCTGAACTGTTTAGCAGGGAAGACAGCAGTTTCACGGTCATACTTCCTGTACCATTCAGCAGCAATGTTCTTGGCTGTGTGAGGAGCATTTCTCAAAGGGGATTCTTCAATTGAATACTTGCCTGAGGCAACCTCATCAATCTCAGCTTTGATAGCTAGCATTGCATCAATGAAGCGATCAACTTCTTCTTTAGGTTCTGATTCAGTTGGTTCAATCATTAGAGTTCCAGCGACAGGGAAGGACATAGTTGGTGCGTGGAAACCATAGTCGATTAGACGCTTTGCAACATCTTCCCCGGTAACACCAGTGTCTTTAGTAATACCTCTAATGTCGATGATGCACTCGTGAGCAATCAAGCCATTCTTACCTGTGTATAGCAAAGGGAAAGCGTGGTCTAGTTTCTTAGCAATGTAGTTAGCTGACAGAACAGCAACTGCTGTTGCATTCTGCAAACCATGAGCACCCATCATTCTGATGTAGCCCCACGAGATAGGAAGAATGCTTGCTGAACCATATGGTGCAGCTGAAACAGGTCCATAGTTAGGAAGAGTTGATTGAGCTCTTGCGTGACCAGGTAAGAATTCCTTTAGGTGAGATCTAGCAGCAACAGGACCAACACCTGGACCGCCACCACCGTGAGGAATACAGAAAGTCTTGTGAAGGTTTAGGTGGCTAACATCCCCACCGAACAAACCAAACTTTGCGTAACCAACAACCGCATTGGTATTGGCTCCATCAATGTAAATCTGGCCACCGGCAGCGTGAATCTGCTCACAGATATCAACAATGGCTTCTTCATAAACACCGTGGGTGCTCGGGTAGGTAACCATAAGGGCAGCGAGCTTGTCTCCGGCTGTATCAATCTTGTTCTTTAGATCTGCAACATCGACGTTTCCATTGTCATCACAAGCAACAACAACTACTTCCATGCCGGCAAGCACAGCAGAAGCAGCGTTAGTGCCGTGAGCACTGGAAGGAATCAAGCAAACAGTTCTCTGGTTATCTCCACGAGATAGGTGATAACCACGAATAGCTAATAGACCAGCAAGTTCACCTTGGCTACCAGCGTTAGGTTGCAGCGAAACTTCTTCGTAGCCTGTGACATCAGATAGCCATGAAGTTAGCTGGTTGATCAGTTCTAGATAACCTTGAACATCTTCTTTAGGAGCAAATGGGTGAAGACCTGCAAACTCAGGCCAGGTAACAGCTTCCATCTCAGTTGTTGAGTTCAACTTCATGGTGCAAGAGCCTAGAGGGATCATTCCTCTGTCCAAAGCAAAGTCATAATCAGCAAGACGCTTTAGATATCTCAACATCGCAGTTTCAGAGTGATAAGAGTTAAAGACTTCGTGAGTTAAGAAATGGGACATTCTTGCAAGTGAGATATAAACCTTGATGTCCTTCAGTTCTGCTGAAACACCAAAGGCAGTTAAGACATGCTCCAGAGTTTCTTTAGAAGTTGTTTCATCAATTGAGATACCGATGGTCTTCTCATCGAGTACGAGCATTGTGATGTTCTTAGCTCTGGCTGCGTTATAGACCTTGTGAGCATCGATGTTTGTCACAGTGAAGGTGTCAAAGAAGTTACCCTTGGATACTTCTAACCCTGATTCACTTAGAGAGTTAGCAAGAGCATGAGCTTTGTTGAGCACATCAGTTGCAATAGCTTTTAGTCTTGCTGGGCCGTGATAGACCGCATACATGCCTGCCATTACAGCAAGGAGTACCTGAGCGGTACAAATGTTAGAGGTAGCACGTTCACGTCTAATGTGCTGTTCTCTAGTTTGAAGAGTTAGACGATATGCGGGGGAGCCATCAGAAGTAATTGATACTCCAACAAGACGACCTGGCATAGATCTTTCTAGATCTTCTCTAACTGCTAGATAACCTGCGTGAGGACCACCAAAGCCCATAGGAACA
>CANLDE010000043.1 GCA_947489235.1 Micrococcales bacterium | reverse complement strand
GGCTTGCCGTCAACTCTAGAGATAGATGCAATAGGAGCAGGCTCATAAGTTACGGTCGCAACATCACCAATAGTTAGTACTCGACCAAGTGATGGCATGCCAGGGACAGCGCTAGCTGAAAGAGGGAGCGACTTTAGTGCAGCGATTGATTCAACTGGAGTTCCAACCTGAACGGTAATCTGACCTTCTTTATCTTGCAGAGTACCTGCAGGAAGAACAAAGCCATTTGTCTTGAGAGCAGTTGAAATACTTTGGGTTGAGATCCCATTTGCTGCCATTAGGCGAGTGTTTAGTTCCATGTTTACGCGGTATTCACGAATACCACCAACCTGGACATCTTTTACTCCAGGAACCTTCTTGAACAAAGTAGGGGCAATGTCCGGCAGAAGCTTAGAGATCTCAGTGTTATCACCTGAGTTAGATGCAACGCTTAGAACCATTACTGGAATAGTTCCAAGACCACCGCTGATTACTCTGGCAGTAGCACCAGTTGGCAGTGTTGACTTCACTGAATCTAAAGCAGTGTTTAGGGATTCAGTGACCTTAGCGGTAGTGATTCCAAAATCGAAGGTAACCCGAACAGTTGAAAGGCTGCTCTGGCTAGTGGAGGAAGTAGTTGTCACACCTTCAAGAGTTTCAACTGAGCCTTCAATAACTCGGCTGACCTGTGTGTCCATAACCTCAGGAGATGCTCCTGGGTAGGTGGTAACAATGGCTGCCTGAGGGAACTCTAGGGAAGGGAATAGCTCTTGCTTGAGCGATCCGACGGATATAAAGCCGAAGACAGCAAGAATGGCTGTTAGCAGTGCTACCACTGAACGGTTAGCAAGGCTTAATTTTGACAAGCGGAACATTGATCTCCAATAGTTGATTTGTTTACCTAGGTAACTAATAATAGCCACATTACCCTTAGTCCAAGGCTAACAAACCTTTTGGGGACAGGGAATTCTCAGGTCTGGCACATAGATAAGGCTTCTTGGTCTAAAATGAACAAGGGTCCAAAGCCCAAATGCCTTCGTAGCTCAGTGGATAGAGCAAGAGCCTTCTAATCTCTTGGTCGCAGGTTCGATTCCTGCCGAGGGCGCTTTTGTGGGTAAGTGCCATTCATGCAAAATCAGGCAAATAGAGAGTCCTAATCGAAAGAATGGGGCTGCGCCTTGTGTCTAACAGGCCTCAAGGTAAGGTTGCTGTTATCTAGGCAAATCCATCAAAGTGGTATGGTTTAATCCTAAACGGAGACATTAACGGCATTGGGGGCTGCGATGATCACAACGAAAATACTCTCTATGGCTACCGAACTGGGGTCAATAAAAACAACAATGTCTGATGTGTTGGCACGAGTCGCAGAAGCATCTCTTCCGGCAAAATTGCCAGTTGGGTATGTGACTCGACTTACTGGAGTTGAGAGCGTCTATCGAAGAATTGAAGGTCAGAATACTTCTGACTTTGCCGCCATGGCAGGCAGAAAAGCTTTGGAGCGGGCTAACCTAAAAATAGATGACATTGACCTATTGATATTCGCTTCCGCCAGTCAGGATTTGATCGAACCTGCAACAAGCCACATCGTTGCCTCACTGCTTGGGGCAAATGGTGTCCCGGTTATGGATGTCAAAAATGCCTGTAACAGCTTCTTAAACGGCATGCAGGTTGCAAATGCGCTTATCAAGATAGGTCAATACAAAACCGTATTGATTGTTAGCGGTGAAACACCAAGTATGGCAATACGTTGGGCCTCTGCAAATAAAGATCAGTTCCTTAGGTCATTCGCCGGATTCACCATGAGTGATGCTGGTGCAGCAACCGTATTGGCCGCATCAGATGATGGTGATGAAGGAATCTTGGCCATTGAGTTTCGATCTGATTCCAACCGCTGGGATGTTGGCACACTTGGCATGGGTGGTTCTAGAAGCCCACGAGATATCGAGACAACTTACTTCGATATGGATGGACGTAAACTTGCCGAAGCTTTCATGAGCCTAGGTCCTGGAATCTTGAATGAAACTTTAGAAGCCAACGGTTACACCTGGGCTGATTTCGCAGCCATCGGAATGCATCAGGTCGCAGCTCCTTACATTGATGAGATTTGTAAAGTTCTTGATGTGCCAACTGAAAAAGTTATCAAGTCCGTCGCTGATTACGGAAACATGACTACCGTAACGATGGCTTTGCAAATTGAACTTGGTATGGAGAGCGGTTTGCTCAAAAAAGGAGATTTGTTTGCCTATATCGGTTTAGCGGGTGGTATTTCCACAGGTTTGGGAATATTTAGGTTATGAAACTTGCAATCTGCATACCTAGCTATAACGAGGCCAACTACATAGCCAAAACCTTGCACTGGCTTAGTCTGCAAGAAGATCGCAACTTCAAAGTTTTTGTCTGCGACAACGGCTCAACTGATCAAACTGCTTCTATTGCTCTTTCAACTGCTAGTTCACTTGGTCTCGATTTAGAGGTAGTTCATGAAGTAGAAAAGGGAACAGGATCAGCTGCCGATACAGCTTTTCGAACAGCAATTTCTCAAGGCTACGAGCTGATTGCCAGGACAGACGCCGATGCATTAGTTGATCGGTTGTGGACAAGAAACATTCGAAAGCACTTTAGTAAACATCCACATGGAATGGCTTCCGGAATCACAGTTCCCATCGCAAAGGAATTGACTAAAGGTAGATATTTAGTTCTGAGGGCCGCATCTGCGCTGGCGGCAACCTTTGGCCTGCTACGCCCTTCAAATTATGGTGGCAGCCGACGTGGCCGATATGTGATGACCAATGGCAATAATTTGGCAATAGATAGCCAGAGCTACCTGTCCGCCGGAGGGTTTAGAAGAAGCAAGATTGAGGAGCTTCACGAAGATCGAGCACTGGTAAATGATTTACGTTCAATTGGGGGAAAAGTATATCGAGTAAGGTCCATGCGAGTTCAGGTTTCTGCTCGACGAATAAATGCTTGGGGATTGGCCAATTCTCTGAAATGGTACGCTAGCCATTCATTTCAGGGCAACGAGATAGATATTCGATGACCAGTAAAGATCTAAAGCTCGCAACTAGAAACGATCGGTGGGTTTCATTCCTGTCGAGACCGCTAGAACTTTCCTTTATCAGATGGATGTCTTCTTTTGGTCAAGTGGTGCGAATTCCATTTATCGGCATCCTGGTTTCAGAGGGCACAATACTTCGAAATGTCCTGATGGACACCCAAAACTTTAGTAAAACTGCACCAGGGGGAACCAGCGATTTGTGGGATCCTATTCTGCGTGGTCCAGGCTTACTCAACATGTCAGGGGTCGATCACCTTGAACTCAAACGAAAACTAACTCCTCTGTTCAACGGCAAGGTATTAGATGAAATGGTTGGCGATACCATTCGTCGTTCAGCTAAAGAACTAGCCGACCAACTAAGTTCAGGTGAAAAAGTAGATGTCGTTTCGCACATAGAACTTATGGCTGCAAGGGTAGTGTGCACTTTGAGCGGATACGACATAGCTGAAACTGAAGAACGAGAGTTATTACTTCAATTGGATAGGGCTAGGGGCCTACTTCGTTTTGTCAAGCTAACTCGCAAGCAAATGCTTCCCCACGAAGTCAAAACTGCAATATCCGAACTTGAAAGCATCCATCTAAGAATCAGTGAGGCTTACGAACGCAATCAGGTAGCAACAATTCCCTATCTTCTGAAACAACATGGATTTAGTAAGGCAGAAGTTACTTCTATTATCACTGCCCTGATCATCGCAGGAACGGAGACAGTTATCTCTCACCTGCCTAGATTCATTCAGTTACTGGTCACCGGCAAAGTAATCGCAAGCAGTGGGGCACAGGAGTTAGATCTGGAAGAACTAATTCAAGAAGGTCTTCGTGTCACAGTGCCAACACCGGTGATGCTAAGGGGAGTCGTCTCTCCAGCCAAGATAGGTAAGGTCTCTGTCAAGCCAGGGGACCGCATCCTGCTGGCGACCACATTGGCTTGCAGACGCGCAGGTGGATTTGACCCTGAGCGCCAAATGCCTAAGGTGCTTCGTAATCTATGGTTTGGAGCAGGAGTTCATCTATGCATTGGCATGCCTTTGGCACAACTAGAAATCCTAGAAGTTACTAAGGAACTTATAAATCGCTTTGGCGGTAAGGAACTAAGAATCGTAGAGTCAAGAATTCGCAAGGGCACTCTAACTGCCGGTTACTCAAAGTTGGTGGTGCAATGCCAACCTTCCTAGACAAGCTGGAACTAATAGCCCAAAAGCAGCCTAATGATCAGGCAATTGAAGTCTCAGGGCAGTCCATCTCATTTCAGGAACTCTGGCGAAACATTGAACTTGTTTCATCAAATGCCTATCGTTTGGGATACCAACCGGGTGACACTTTTGTCTTTGCAAGTAAGCCAACACCTCAGTCAATCAGCTTGGTACTTGGTTTAGCTCGAGCTGGTCTGCGAGTTTCGTTTCTAGATCCTTTTACGGCTATCAACTCATTTCACGTTCGAATCGGACTATTAGATCCAAAGTTCGTGATTGCAGAATCAACACTTTTCACGATTGGTTCCCCCAAAGCTTCCTTGTTGAGGAAACTGCTAAAAATTACAATTGCCGATTACGGTGCTATCTCAGGTGTTGATTTCTATTTCACTGGTCGCAGGCTTCCCTTTCTACCAAGGCGGGCAAGAAATATTAGACGCGAGTTCTTCAGCCCAGTTATTCAATTAGCGCTAAGTAGACGAGTAAGTGATTCGGATTCAATTATTGTTTTCACCAGCGGCACTACCGCAGAGCCTAAAGGTGTAGTTCACTCGCTAGAATCTATTTCAGCTAATTTTGCTGAAACTGCACGAATCTTTGATTTCAAAGAAAAAGATAGATTTTATTGTGGCCCTATCACAGTGGGGATGGTGGCCATGTCTGCAGGTGCTACCTGGGTTATCCCAGATCGAAAGCCCAACTTGAATTGCAATAAATACTTTGCTGTGCCAACAGCTGCACTTGATCTAATGAGAGAACTTGAAGCCCAAGGAGCTCAAAAGAATGAGATCGAGTATTTCGGTATGGGTGGTGCACCAATACCGCCTAGCTTGGTACAACGGGTTATTGATGTGGTGGGTGAAGATACCCACATTCCTTGCCTTTACGGTATGACCGAGATTCTGCCTGTTGCATACTGCGATGGTCGAGAGAAACTCTCTAATGTAAAGGGAGATTTTATTGGCCAACCAATCCAAGGTGTAGATATCCGACTAGCTAGAGACAATGAACTTGAGGTGCGGGGCTCTGGTCTCATGAAGAACTACCTGGGTCTGCAATCAGAGCAATGGCATCCAACCGGTGATCTCATGAGAATAGATGAACGCGGTAACCTTCACATGCTAGGCCGTAAGAAGAACATGATGATTCGTGGCGAGATGAACATCTATCCAAGCCTCTATGAGCCTGGCATCACCACAATAAGTGGAGTTTTAGACGCTGTCATGGTGGGGGTTCCAGACGAGTTTGAGGACGACCAGATCGTGCTGTTTATCTTGCTAGATCCAGGGATGCCTGACTCCAATCAATTACGAGAGCGCATACGCTCTGAGCTCCCAGTTCATGTAGACAAGGAGGCATTGCCGGATAAAGTGGTGTTCCTGCAAACAATGCCGCTTACCGGTAGAGATAACAAACGGGACATGGCAAAACTTCTTGAGATAGCCAGAAAAGAATTAGCCGAGGCAAAGCATTGAGAATAGTTATTGCAGGTGTCAGTGGAACACTTGGGAGATATCTTGCCAAGCAGCTAATAAAAGCAGGCCATGAAGTCGTTGGCATTTCTAGAAATGATCCTGGTATTTCTGGGTTGGAGTTCATTTCTCACGATTTGACTAAGCCGCTCAAACTGAGTGGCCAGAGCGAGTCAATTGTTATCAATTCAGCTGCAGTAACAAAAGATGGCTTTAGCACGGAACTGTTGAACACGAATCTTGCTATTGCAAAAAACTGCCTTGCTATTTCTTCTGGGCCACAAATCTTAGTTAGCTCATCAAGTGTCTACGACTTGAGAAAGCCAAGTATTCAGGTAAGCACTAACCAAGCCACAGGAATGTATCCATTTCTAAACAGTTATTCGAAATCGAAGTTTGAGTCTGAGCAAATCTATGTAAGAGAAGAGCGGGATGCAATCATCTTGCGTCCGCATGCATTGATTGGTCCAGATGATCAGACTCTTTTGCCCAGAGTAAAAGGAGCAATCAGAAATGGTGTGCTTCGGTTGCCTAATGGCGGCAGAGCAATGCACGAATTTACCTCTTTGATGAACTTTAGTCAGGCCGTGGTGTTATCTATAGATAAATTTGGAACTGGCTGGTCTGGAAACATCACGCTAAACGTTTCTGATGGCAAGGCAACTTCCATAGTGGATGCTATCAAGTCCTCGCTTTTGCCAGATTCGGTATCCATAACTTCAGTTCCATTACCTATTGCCATGGCTGCTGGACTATTCGGAGAATTGCTTGCAATAGGAGGGCGAGAGCCAAATCGGTCAAGGTATGCAATTTCGCAACTTGCCTTCGATCGCACCTATGACCTTAGCCACACAAGGGCCTTCCTGGGCTATGCGCCAGAGGCTAATCCTGCTTTCTGAAACTTCTCCACCAAAACCAACCAATGAACAGCGATTGGCCCAGAATGTTTATCCGTTGAAGAATTCCAAAATAGGTCTGGCTGGCAAAAGCCCAGAATGACCAACCAATTAGAGTGAAGGCTAGAAAGCTCAGCGAAACTAGAATTCCAGTTTTTCTGGAAACTGTGCCCTTTTCACCTTTACGAGTTGCAAATGCTGGCCAGAGGCAACCGAATGCGAATGCTAAAAAAGATGCCACTCGATGGGCAGTGGAATAAACAGTTTGCGATGGCGAGGGCACAAGAGCTGCCAGCACCATAAATAGCGCTGCAAGTCTAAGCAGAATCTTTCCAGTGCGAGCAGTCGAGGCCAATGTGAACGACATCACGCTGATCAGAATCGCCTGAAATATTAGTGAACTTCTAACCACCCATTTCACTGGCGAGTCATCAGCGCTCAGTTCACTTAGTGACTGCGCGATGCTGTTGTAGCCAGAAAAAAAGTAGGAACAAACAAGCCAAGTTAGTGGAAGCTGCAAACTAACTAACGCTGCCAGCAACGCAACCAAAAGTTTCTTGGACTTTAGGTATTCGATTGCTGCAGTCATGCTACCCAGCGTAATGTAGGTCGGTGCCTATGGGGGTCATGAGCTACATTGCCTAGGCTGCTTTTATAGTGCTCGCAGAATGTCTTCGACTTTTTGCTTAGCATCACCAAACAGCATTGCGGCATTTTCCCTAAAGAACAGTGGGTTCTGCACACCTGCGTAGCCTGATGCCATTGAGCGCTTGAAGACAATAACGTTCTCTGCTTCCCAAACTCTAAGTACTGGCATTCCGGCAATCGGACTGCTTGGATCTTCAGCTGCTGCTGGGTTCACAGTGTCGTTAGCTCCGATAACTAGAACTACTGAAGTAGTTGCAAAGTCCTCGTTAATCTCATCCATCTCATCAACGATGTCGTAAGGAACCTTAGCTTCAGCAAGAAGTACGTTCATGTGTCCAGGAAGTCTTCCAGCAACCGGGTGAATACCAAACCTGACATTCACACCCTTTTCTCTAAGTCTTGCTGCAAGATCTGCAACCGGATACTGAGCTTGAGCAACAGCCATACCGTAGCCTGGGGTGATCACAACAGAGGTCGCGTTTCTAAGTAGTTCAGCAACTGATGCTGCATCTGTTTCACGGTGTTCACCGGTTTCTTCATCGGCAGCACTAGGGGCTGCGATACCGAAGCCTCCAGCAATAACAGAGATAAAGGATCTGTTCATCGCCTTACACATGATGTATGAAAGGTAAGCACCAGAAGATCCAACTAGGGCACCGGTGACAATCAGCAGGTCATTATTTAGTAAGAATCCTGCTGCCGCTGCTGCCCAACCTGAATAACTGTTTAGCATTGAAACAACTACCGGCATGTCTCCACCACCGATAGATGCAACTAGGTGCCAACCAAGTGCAAGTGCTAGTACTGTGACAGCAATAAGCAAGCTGATATCTGGTGTGATTACATACCAAACTGTAAGTCCAACAAATCCAACTAATGCTCCAACGTTTAGCAAGTTCTTGCCAGGTAGCATAAGTGGCTTAGATGAAATCTTTGCTGAGAGCTTTAGGTTGGCAACGATAGAACCGGTAAAGGTAACTGCACCGATGAAAACACCAATAAAGATTTCTGCATGGTGAATGCCTTTAAAGCTCTCTGGAGTTCCAGTGTCAAAGAGAGCACCGTTCCAACCAATTAGAACAGCAGCAACACCCACGAAGCTGTGCAGGATTGCAATCAACTCAGGCATGCCTGTCATCTCGACAACACGTGCTCGCCATAGACCAATAGCTGCACCAATGATTAGTCCAACCACCAAGAAGATCAAACCAAGTTGAGCAGCTGGATCATTCCAGCCAGTAGTTAGAGCTAGGAAAGTTGTTGCAACTAGGGCAAGAGCCATACCGGACACACCGTAGACAATTCCACCCTTAGCACTCTCGTGCTTGCTAAGACCTGCAAGGGACAGGATAAACAGCAGTGATGAAACTATGTATGCAGCCGTAGCTAGCATTGGGGCAATAGTTAGAAGGGATTCCATTTATTTGCCTCCCTTCGAGAACATGTTGAGCATTCGCCTTGTTACAGCAAAACCACCAAAGATGTTGATGCTAGCCAAGGTAACTGCAACACCAGCCAAGATTTGAACGGCTAGGTTAGGGGTGGTCAGCTGAAGCAAAGCACCAACCACGATGATTCCTGAGATGGCATTAGTCACGCTCATGAGAGGTGTGTGTAAGGCATGGTGAACCTTGCCAATCACATAGAAACCAATCACAACTGAAAGGGTCAGCACTAGGAAGTGCTGGGGTAGTGGTGCTGGTGCAAAAGCACAGATCAAGAACAATGCTGTGATACCTGCGGCATACAAGCTTCCACGTCGCTTAGCTGACATTGTCTTCTGCTCTTTGACTACAGGCGCTGCAGCCTTGGCAGCAGGCGGGGCTGCTGAAACTTGAACAGGTGGTGGTGGCCAAGTTATTGAGCCATCCTTGACCACTGTTACTGATCTTTGAACAATGTCTTCAAAATCAAGAGTGAGTTCACCGTTTTTCTCAGGCGTTACTAGCTTCAAGAGATTT
>CANLDE010000042.1 GCA_947489235.1 Micrococcales bacterium | reverse complement strand
AGGTTTCTATTACTGATGGCGCTATCGTTGCTGCAGCCAAGCTTGCAGACCGTTACGTTCAAGACCGTTACCTACCAGACAAAGCTATCGACCTAATCGATGAGGCTGGAGCAAGACTTCGTCTTTCCATTCTTTCTTCACCACCGGAGCTAAGAGATCTTGAAGAGAAGATTGCTGGCGTTCGCGTTGATAAAGAGAAGGCAATCGATTCACAGGACTTCGAAGGTGCAGCAAAGCTTCGCGATGCAGAGAAGAAGCTAATCTCTGAGCGAGCAAAGCTAACCAAGCAATTCCGTTCAGGAAATGTTGCAGCGCACGGTGTTGTTGATGAAGGTCTTATTGCAGAAGTTCTAGCAGCTGCTACTGGTATTCCGGTATTCAAGTTGTCAGAGGAAGAGTCTGCGAAGTTGATCTTTATGGAAGCAGAACTGCACAGAAGAGTTATTGGTCAGAAGAAGGCTGTTGATTCAATCTCTAAGGCGATTCGTCGTCAGCGTGCTGGCTTGAAAGACCCTAACCGTCCTTCAGGTTCATTCATCTTCGCTGGTCCTACCGGTGTCGGTAAGACCGAGCTTGCTAAGGCTTTGGCTGAATTCTTGTTCGAAGATGAAGGTGCGCTGATCTCGCTAGATATGAGCGAGTATGCAGAGAAGCACACAGTCTCAAGATTGTTCGGAGCTCCTCCAGGTTATGTTGGTTTCGATGAAGGTGGTCAGCTAACTGAACGTGTTCGTCGTAAGCCATTTAGCGTTGTGCTCTTCGATGAGATCGAGAAGGCTCACCCAGATATCTTCAACTCACTGTTGCAGATTCTTGAAGAGGGTCGTCTAACCGATGGTCAGGGTCGTGTTGTTGACTTCAAGAACACAATCATCATCATGACTACCAACCTAGGTAGCAAGGACATCTCTAAGGGTGCTCTTGGTTTCAACCTTGAAGGTGATCAGAAGAATGACTTCGACCGCATGGCAGCTAAGGTCAACGATGAACTAAAGAAGCACTTCAAGCCTGAGTTCTTGAACCGTGTTGATGATGTCATCGTCTTCCCTCAGCTATCTAAGCCTGAACTGTTGGAGATTGTTGACCTATTCGTCAAGAAGCTCAATGTCCGCCTAGAGGAGAGAGACATCACTCTTACCCTCACAACAGCGGCTAAGGAGCGTTTGATTGAGCTAGGTTACGACCCAGCGCTAGGAGCTAGACCACTGCGTCGTGCTGTTCAGCGTGAAATCGAAGACCAGATCTCTGAGAGCATCTTGCAGGGTGTAATCAAGAATGCAAGTGATGTTGTAGCTGATCTTGTTGGCGGAGAGTTCATTTTCACCTCAAACGTGAGAGAGATTGCTAGCATTTAGCAATGCCCGATAAAGATTTCATTCTTCGACCTGCTCGAACTAGCGACATAGTTGCCATTCAGGCAATGCGTGCCCCTCTAGTTGACAGCAACGTCCTACTTCAGCACCAACTGGTAGCTCTTTATGAGCGAGTCCAGGAGTTCGTGATTGCTGAATCAAAGGACGGTCGTATTCTGGCTGCCGGTGCCCTTCACGTTATGTGGGGGGATTTAGCTGAAGTTAGGTCTCTTGTAGTTGACCAGAGTGCCAGAGGCATGGGGCTGGGTAAGGCTGTGGTTGAAGCCCTGATTGAGCGAGCATACACCCTTGGCATTAGAAGGGTGTTCTGCCTAACCTTTGAAGTCGACTTCTTTGTTCGCTGCGGGTTTGACATCATCAGCGATGTTCCAGTCGATCAAGCGACCTTTGAGCAGATGGTCCAATCTGCCGATGATGGTATCGCTGAGTTCTTGGATCTAGCTAGGGTCAAAGAAAACACTCTGGGCAACACCCGCATGCTTCGCTTGCTATAGCAAACTCGCTGGCAAACTTATCTTATGTTTGCAAGATATCCTTCCCCTAGAGAATTACTTATTAGAAGACTCGTTTTTCTAGCTGTTGTTATCGCATTGATTTGGGCCCTTATTGCTGGAGTTCTATCCTTCTTCGGTTGGGTAGGTTCCCTGTTCAACCCAAACCAAAGCCCAACCTTGGTTGCAGGTTCAACATGCCAATCACAGCAAATCAAGATTGAAGCACACGTTGGCACCTCTGCATCCCAAGATCAACTAGCTTTCAACCCAGGCGATACTCCATACTTCTGGTTCTCTGTAACAAACACCGGTCCGGTTGAATGTAAGTTCAACCTAGGTAGCGATGTAACCTTCTACAAAGTAACCAGCGGTTCAGATAATGTTTGGAATTCCAAAGATTGCAATACTGAAAGATTTGCATCGGAGCCAATCATGCTGCAACCAAATGTTTCAATGGCTAGCCCTGCAGGAAGATGGGATCGAGTCAGATCAAATGATTCAGGTTGTGCTCTAACCGATGGACTTCCTTCGGTCACAGCAGATGGTGCCAGCTATGTTTTGCAAGCAGAAGTAAATGGCATTCTCAGCACCAACCAGCCACAATTTGTGTTGAACTAGTCCTATGACTAAAACAGTTGCAATCTTAGGAACGGGTTCTATGGGAACCGCAATCCTGGCTGGCATGCTCAAAAACGGCACTAAGGGTTCTGATGTTAGAGCAACAACTAAAACAGTTGAGAGTGCAGAAGCTCTTGCTAAGGAGTTTGGTGTCACCGCATTTGCTACCGACTATCAACCAAACGCAAACACACTAGCTGTTGAAGGTGTAGACATAGTTTTAGTTGCTGTCAAACCTGCTTATGTGATTCAAGTTCTTCAAGAAGTTAAATCTGTGATTGCTAAAGATGCTCTAGTTATTTCGGTAGCTGCTGGCGTTGAGATAAAGACTATGGAACAGAGCTTGCCTGATTCTGTTGCAGTTATCAGAGCTATGCCAAACACACCAGCTCTTATTGGTTCAGGCCTCACAGGTATTTCAGCTGGCTCTAGAGTTTCTGAATCAGAGCTTGCCCTATCAGTTTCATTATTTGAAGCAGTGGGCAAAACACTTGTTGTGCCAGAAGAGCAGATAGATGCACTCTCCACAATCTCAGGTTCAGGACCTGCATATGTTTTCTACTTCATCGAAGAATTCATCAAGACTGCTGTAAGTCATGGCTTTAGCCAAGAGGATGCATATCTATTGGTGTCACAAACCTTCCTTGGTGCAAGTGAACTGCTAGTTCAGTCTCAAGGAGATCCAGCAGAGCTCAGACGTCAGGTAACAAGCCCTAACGGAACAACCATGAAGGCTATAGCCATCCTTCAAGAGGGTAACTTCAATGACTTATTCTTTAAAGCAACAAGCGCAGCGTTAGCTCGCGCTAAGGAAATAGCCCAGGAGCAAAAGTAATGACCGATGTATTCAATGCACTTGCTGATCAGAACCGTAGAACTATTCTCGAACTGGTAGCAGTCGAAGCGTTGACTACCGCTGCGCTTGCAAAATCCACCAAGCTTTCAGCAACTGTTCTTGATAAGCATCTCAAGGTGCTTGTGAAAGCCGAGTTACTAACTGTTGTCACTAAAGGTAAGACCAGCACATACTCTTTGAACAAAACTGGTTTAGCAGAAGCGGCTAAGTGGTTTGGTAAGTTCGGCTCAGCTTTTGTGTCAGGCCAAGCAGATGTGCTTGGTGAGAACATCGGTAACCTTATTTCTTCGGCAGCTAGCTGGCTCGAGAAGCGAGTAGGGGCAAAGATAAATCTTGAGTTTGATGCAGAAGAGGCCGGAAAAGAATTCGGTAGAAAACTATCTGATGCTAAAAGAGAAGCCACAGTCAAAGTTGAAGAAGCAACAGGGAAAGTAAAGACTGCTGCCAAGAAAGTTACTAAGAAGTCAGCTCCAGCAAAGAAACCTGCTGCTAAAAAACCAGCTACTAAGAAAACTAAGGCTTAGCGTCTATTTCGGCAACAAGGCCGGTAACAAGTTCTTTGATCTTGTCTCGGATTGGTCTTACTGATTCAACACCTAGACCAGCTGGATCATCTAAAACCCAATCAAGATAAATCTTGCCTGGGAACCAAGGGCACTCATCGCCACAACCCATAGTGATCACGTAGTCACTTGCCTTGACAGCATCTTCGGTTAGCACCTTTGGTTGCTGGCCTGTGATGTCAATGCCAACTTCAGCCATTGCTTCAATCGCACTCGGGTTAATCTCATTCTTTGGCTGGGTGCCAGCGGAGAGCACCTCTACTCGGTCACCGGCAAGTTCTCTAAGGAAACCAGCAGCCATCTGGGAACGACCAGCATTGTGAACGCAAACAAATAGAACGCTTGATTTATAACTCATGACTACACCCTAGAGCAGTAATGCCCCCAACCGCTCTGGTCAGGGGCATTACATAGTGAACTAAAGGTGAACTATTTCTTCTTAGCTTTCTTAGCCTTCTTTGGCTTGCCGTCAAGCACACTGATGTAGATAAAGGCAATAAGTGCACCAACGATTTCAGCAAGAACTACGGCTAGGTGGTTCTGGGTGAAGCCATCGCGTAGCATCAGGGCGAAGGTAACAGCTGGGTTTGCCTGAGCTCCGGTAAGAGTAAAGGTGCTTGCAGCTAGAACCCAGATACCAACTGCAAAAGGAATGATTGATGCTCGCTCAGTTGATGCAAGACGAGAGATGATCACAACCAACACAGTAGTTGCTAATACTTCACCGATGAAAGCACCAGATTCTGAAACACCGGCTGGGGTAATCTTTGCAACCACTGTAGAACCTGAGAGTGAGTAGCCAAGGTATAGACCTGCAAACGCTCCAAGCAACTGAGCAATCCAGTATTGAATAAGGGTTGCAAGACTGATTGCTTTGCGGGCAAAGAAGAATAGTGATACAACAGGGTTTAGGTGTCCACCTGAAACTGTTGCTGTGACCAGAATCATCAGAGTTAGTGTTCCAGCTAGAGCTAGGTTGCGGAATGTTGGGTTGAAGTTAACTGCAACAATCGATGTCACAAACAGCATCACACCAATTGCTTCAGCAAGAGCGCTTCTTAGATTTTTGTTGATTTCCATTATTTTCCTTTCGAGGGGTATCCGGCTAATGCCACTATCGCTTCATTTCTTCTTAGGAAACCTGGTTTCCATGGAGGATCGAAGCGGGCATAGTAGGGATCACCGGCTACCTCTAAGCCAGCGCTTTTGACATCAACTAAAAGCTGATTGCCTAAAGAATTGAAGTGTTCAAAGCTAGCTAAACCTCTGAACTTGACTGCAGCAGCATAATGAGCATCAACGTGATGTCTGGAAACCTGAGCATCGCTAGGTAGTGGCAGGTCTTTGATTGACACATCTTTAGGAAGCACAAAGCTAACCACATGGACCTCTGATGCTTTATCTGGTGCATGAATAACCGGGGCAGTCATTGCAAACTTTTCCCTAGATTCGTTACTGCCTGAAATGTAGTTCACTAGCGGGCTAAATGCCATGCTCGCGGCTCTAGAGAACTCGCCCCTGGTAGTTACCTGAACTAGGACATAGCTTGGATAATGCCTTATTTCAAAACTGCTGGTCTTTTTCACCAAGG
Organism: Micrococcales bacterium; assembly: GCA_947489235.1. Classification (GTDB taxonomy): domain Bacteria; phylum Actinomycetota; class Actinomycetes; order Actinomycetales; family Microbacteriaceae; genus Rhodoluna. The sequence continues at coordinate 3,960 of CANLDE010000042.1, read as the reverse complement.
TGTAAGGCTGCTCTTCAGTCATAGTGCTTTCACTTTACTTCCTCTGTGCTAATGCCTAGGGATTAGCAGGGGTTTTTACCAATAGCCAAGCGTGGGCTAGAATACAAGGAGTCGAAAGAACCCCTGATTCACAGGGGTTTATCTAACTAAAGAGGTCTTTGTGGGATCAGTTGTCAAGAAACGTCGTAAGCGTATGTCGAAGAAGAAGCACCGTAAGCTGCTTCGTAAGACTCGTCACCAACGTCGTAATAAGAAGTAAAAACTTCGAGATTTAGCTCTTAGAGCGAAGAATGCCTGCCGCTAATCCGGCAGGTTTTTCTCTAACCTCTTTTGCCGATCTTGATTTCTTTTTTAGCGGTCTTCTTTTGAAGCCTTAGCTCTTTGCGCTTGAAGTCATAGATCTTCCAGCCAGCAGCTTTAGCATAAATCTTCAATAGCTTGTCTGGGTTCACAGCCACCGGGTGACCGATCAGAGTTAGCATTGGCAAATCGTTGTGGCTATCGCTGTATGCGAAAGACTTCTTGAGGCTAAAGCCACGTTCTTTGGCTAATTTTCTAATGGCCTTTGGTTTTTCTTTACCGTGCAGAGGCTTACCTAGGATGTTGCCGGTCAGGATTCCATCAATGTGTTCTAGTCGAGTGCCAAGAGCACCTGTAAGACCTAGAGCTTTTGCTATCTCGTCTCCCATTTCCTGGGGAGCTGCTGTGATGAGCCAGACTTCTCTACCTGCTGCGATGTGCTGTTGAGCAAGGCGAGCAGTCTCTGGCCAAATCTTAGGTTTCACATTGTGCTGATAAACGTCTGCAACCAACTCGATCATTTGCGCGTATGGTCTGCCCTTGACTAACTCGAGGGCACGGTCCTTGATAGCCGAGAGCATGTGCTCTGTTTCACCTTTAGTTAGAAAAACTATCTGGTGCCAAGCAAAAGCGATGAAGTCTTTGCGAGGGAAGAACCTTCTTCGGTATGCCTCTTTGCCAAATTGATAGCTGGTCGAGCCACGCACTAGCGTGTTATCGACGTCGAAGAAAGCAGCAGGTTGCTTCTTAGGGGATTTAGGCACATGACTAGTCTAGGCAGTGAACTGGAATAATCTTGAGGCATGAGCACAACCATTGACCTGACCCTGATAGGCAAATCAGGTTGTCATCTATGCGATGAAGCCAGAGTCACAGTCAATGCTGTGGTCGGGGCCTTCAGAGCAGAGTACACAGGGGTAGCAAGACACATCCAGGTAAACCTAGTTGAGCACGACATCTTGGTTGATGAAGAACTATGGAACAAATACTCAGAAGAAGTCCCAGTACTTCTAATTAATGGCAAAGTCCATAACTACTGGCGAATAGATCCAGAGAGATTGCGTGGAGCTTTAGACGAATTCGTTCGCTAACCACTCTTGACTTGTCTGTAAATATCTATACACTAAGTCTATACATCCGATAATTCATGCAGGGATAGAAATGAAGGAATCAGTGATTAGAAAAATTGCAGAAGAAGCGATTCGGTCAGATGAAGGCGTGTTAGGGAAGTTGTTCATGAATGGAGGCAGTCAAGCCATTCGAATTCCCGCAGAAATGAGATTTGCTGGCGATCAGGTAAGAATTTCTTACAACAAGGAATTTGAAGCAGTTGTCATTACAAAAATTACGAGGGAAGAACTCAAACAACAGTTCATAAAAGAGCTGCGTGAGGCAAGCGACGAAGAAAAAGCCGAACTTTCCAAGCTCAAGTACGTGAAGAGATATCGAGAACCAAGACTTCATCCTGCAATTGAGGAGCTTTTGGAAGAGTCAGATTGAAGTTCCACTTAGACACAAGCATTGTTGTCGACATCATTCGGTTCAAGCAGGATTCACTTTTACAATTTGAATTGACCAATATTCAAGATATCGCAATATCGTCAATTGTTTCCCAAGAGCTTTGGGCTGGAACAGGAATTGAAAATCGCGGACCTAGAGCCCAAGCCAGACTAAAGAGCTTGTTAGCGGCTATAGAGATTCTTCCTTTCGATTCCAAGGCAGCAGAAAGAGCCGGTTTACTGGAGGCGGAGTTGAGGAGAAAAGGTCAACAAATCGGTTTCTTTGATCCACTCATTGCAGGCCATGCCCTCAGTGTGGGGGCAACTCTGGTGACCAAGAACACCAAAGACTTCAAGCGAGTGCCAGGACTACAAATTGTCGACTGGAGCAAAACGCCAGACTAGTCAGCTAGATTCTTGTCTGCCCAGATCTCAATAGCTTTCTTTAGATATGCTGCTAGGCCTGGCTCGAAAGACTCATATGTTGCTTCGAATGCCGGGTCTAGTACATATGTCAAAGCTAGAGATTTATAAGCCTGCTTGTTTGGTGTCCAGAACTGTTTTACGAAAGCATAGTGATCGGCAATTGGTTTCTGAACATCAACGTCGTTGTATAAAGAACCTTTGCGCTTCTGTTCAGCAATAGCGATCGCAATTGCATCATGTTGCGCTTTGTATTGAGCTTGCTGATCTTCTGTATACGAGGCATTAACACCTTGTATTTGAGAAGAACGTTCAAACATGTCTTATGGCTCTAGGCGGTTAGGTCCACGGAATAGGTAACCAACTTCGCGAATGTTTGTTTCGTGAAGCAGAAGCATTACAACTCTTAGTAGACCCATACCGAAGCCACCGTGTGATGGAGCACCGTACTTGAAGAAGTCCATGTATGACTGAAGACCAGCTGGGTCTAGACCCTTTGACTTAGCTTGTTCAATTAGTACTTCTAGTCTGTGTTCACGTTGAGCACCTGTGGTGATCTCAGTTCCACGCCAGATTAGGTCATAGCTGTTGGTTAGGTTCTGGTTGTCTGCGTGACGCATGTGATAGAACGGACGAACAGTTGATGGGTAGTCGGTTAGGAAGACAAATTCGTGGTTGTATGTTTCTGCAATGTGAGCTGCAATCTGTCTTTCTCCCTCTGGGTCCATATCTCCGCCACGAGTGATCTCGTGACCGCGCTTAGCAACGATTTCGATTGCTTCAGCTAGTGGGATGCGTGGGAATGGTGTAGTTGGGATAATAACATCAACATCGAAGAGTCTCTTGATCTCTTCACCGTGCTGTTCTTTCACAGCAGTGATGGCTGCAACCATGAGGTCTTCTTGAATCTTCATGATGTCTTCGTGAGATTCAATGTATGAAACTTCCATGTCAACTGAAGTGAACTCAGTTGCGTGACGTGAGGTGAAAGAAGGGTCTGCTCTAAACACAGGGCCAATTTCGAAGATGCGACCGAAGCCAGCCATCATCGCCATCTGCTTATAGAACTGAGGAGATTGAGCAAGGTACGCAACAGTCTCGAAGTATTCCATCTTGAATAGTTCTGCATTTGATTCAGAAGGGGAGCTCATTAGCTTAGGTGAGTGAATCTCAATGAAGCCATTGTTGACCCAGTAGGTTCTCCAGGCATGCTCAATGGTGGTCTGAACTCTAAACACTAGGTTCATCTCAGGACGACGAAGATCAATGAATCTCCAGTCCAAACGCTTATCAATACCCGAGTCTTCAGCAATAGGGGTTTCAGGATCTGCCAGGGTTACTACCTCTAAACCATCAAGCTGGATCTCAATGCCACCAAGCTTTACTCTCTCATCGTGAACTAGACGACCGGTTACCCAGACGAAGCTTCCCGAGGTAAGGGTAGAAACAGTGTCAGCTAGGGCGTCAGCTTCTTCTCTTCTTGGGTAGGTGACCTGAACAGAGCCTGTTTCATCTCTAAGAACGATGAACTGGATTCTCTTTTGGTCTCTAAGGGTCTCAACCCAGCCACCGATGACTACTGGGCCATCTTCACTTGCTGCTAAATCTTTGACCAGGATGCGTTCGCGCATGTTTTATTTGTCCCTTGTGTTTATCTCGCCTAAACCCCAAGTTTAGCGGGCGATAGACTTGATGCCATGCCTGCTAAACGTATTCATCTAGTCCGCCATGGCGAGGT
>CANLDE010000041.1 GCA_947489235.1 Micrococcales bacterium | reverse complement strand
CTTCGCCGCAACCCCGATAAGAGGATGAAACTCTCGGGGCACCTCCGTGAGTTACGAAAAAGACTTTTTCGATCTGCTTTTGCCATACTCGCTGGAACGCTTGCCGGTTGGCAGTTGTTTGATTACGTCTTCGCAGAACTTCAAAAACCCATTATTCGCGTTGCCCAAGAAGCTAATGTAAATGCCACTGTCAACTTTGGCTCTGTAGTTTCAGCTTTCGATTTACATTTTCAAGTTGCATTTTTCATCGGCTTGTTTATCACTAGCCCATTCTGGCTTTATCAAATATGGGCTTTTGTTGCACCAGCGTTTAAAAAGCGTGAACGTAAATACACCGTCGCCTTTGCTCTAACTAGCACACCATTGTTTCTAGGGGGAGCCTATTTTGGTTGGTGGCTTTTCCCAGGCTTTGTGAGATCACTCCTAGGTTTCACTCCCGAAGGAAGCTCTAACGTAATCAATGCTTCAGAGTATGTTTTGTTTACCGTTCGGGTATTGCTGGTGTTCGGTTTAGCTTTTGTGCTGCCAGCTATTTTGGTTTTACTAAATGCGGTGGGAACCCTAAGTGGCAAGAGCATCCTTAAGGGTTGGCGACCAGCTGTGTTTTTGATTTCACTAATTGGTGCTCTAGCTACACCGGTATCTGACCCAATCTCAATGTTCTTGCTCATGATTCCTCTGTTGGCCTTCTACTACCTATCTGCAGCCATTGCTCTAGGTAATGACAAGCGCAGAGCTATCAAGGCCAAAAACGCACTTAGTTCAGTTGATCTAGCAACTGACTATAAGCCTGAAGAAATCTCCTAATGGAGCAAGAACTAACTCCAGCAGAACGATTCGCTAAAGCAAAAAAGAATAAAGCTCATCCAAGTTTGGAGAGCTTTCGTAACATCATCAAGTTTCCTTTAGATGATTTTCAAGAGAAGGCCTGCCAAGCCCTTGCCGAAGGTCAAGGTGTTTTGGTTGCTGCTCCAACCGGAGCTGGTAAAACGATCGTAGGAGAGTTCGCTATTCACTTAGCGGTTGAAAAAGAACTCAAGGTTTTCTACACCACACCCATTAAAGCTCTAAGCAATCAAAAGTACGCTGAACTCAAGTCAAGATATGGCTCTGATCGAGTTGGCTTGCTAACTGGTGATACGAACATCAATTCAGATGCGCAGATACTTGTGATGACCACAGAAGTGTTGCGCAACATGATTTATGCAAACTCCAATTCACTTATCAGCCTCGGCTACGTAGTAATGGATGAGGTGCACTACCTAGCTGATCGGTTTAGGGGAGCGGTCTGGGAAGAGGTGATTCTTCACCTGCCAAAAGATGTGAAAGTAGTCTCACTAAGCGCCACTGTTTCAAATGCCGAAGAGTTTGGTGCCTGGCTGGATGAAGTTCAAGGTGGCACGACAGTAATTGTCTCGGAAGTAAGACCTGTGCCTTTGAATCAGCATGTTCTATTTGGTGATGAACTTATTCCTCTCTTTGATGATTCAGATAAGGAACTTAGGGTAAACGTCGATTTGGTTCAACGCCATGCCAACAAGATGAGACAACCTGTGAACAAGCCAATCCGAGGCAGACGCGGACATACTGGATTTCCTGAGCGCAACATGGGCCGTATCTATAAGGCCAGTAAGCCAGAGATTATTGAGCTCTTGGACGAGGCTGATCTACTGCCTGCAATCTTCTTTATCTTCTCAAGAGCTGGCTGTGAAGCAGCCGTCCAATCTGTCCTAGCCTCTGGTATTCGACTGACTAAACCTGAAGACAAACAAATAATCCGCAGAGTAGCGGAAGAGAAGTGTGGCTCTATCGCTGATGAAGATTTAGCTGCCTTAGGTTACTTTGAGTGGTTAAGCGCATTAGAGCGTGGAGTTGCTGCCCATCACGCAGGATTATTGCCAGCTTTTAAAGAGGTAGTGGAAGAACTCTTTCTCCGAAAGCTTGTCAAAGTTGTATTTGCAACCGAGACCCTTGCTCTGGGTATAAACATGCCAGCGCGAACAGTTGTTTTGGATCGTTTAGATAAGTTCAACGGTGAAGGTCGAGTGCAGATAACCCCAGGCGAATACACACAACTAACTGGAAGAGCCGGTAGACGAGGAATTGACGTTGAAGGTCACTCGGTTATTCAGTGGGCTGCAAATCTTGATCCAACCTATGTGGCGGGTTTAGCTTCGAAGAGAACTTATCCGCTGATCTCTTCTTTCCGACCTACTTTCAACATGGCGGTTAACCTAATCGAAGCATTTGGACAAAGAAGATCAAGAGAAGTATTAGAAACCTCCTTTGCTCAATTTCAAGCGGATAGGTCTGTGGTTGGTTTAGCTAGAGGTATTAGAGAGAAGCAAGCCTCGCTAGATGGTTACGAAGAGTCCATGAAATGTCATGTTGGGGATTTTAGGCAGTACGCAACCTTGCGTCGACAGGTTAGTGATCTTGAGCGTGAGATTGCTCAGTCTGGTCGTCAGGCAAGAAGAAATGACCTTAGACAAACTAAAGGCATGAGACAACTTGAAATAAGAGTTACTAATCTCAAACGTGAATTACGTTCACACCCTTGTCATGCTTGCCCGGATAGAGAAGCTCATTCACGATGGGGTGAGCGTTGGTACAAACTTGAAAGAGAAACAGCAGCCATAATCAAGCAGATTGAATCAAGAACTAATCAGGTGGCAAAGACTTTCGATCGACTCACCGAAGTGCTGATTGACCTTGAATATGTTTCAGAGGTTTCAGGAGATCTTGAAATAACTGAATCAGGGCAAAAACTAGCCAAGATTTATGGTGAACGAGATCTGCTGGTTGCAGAATGCATCGGCAGAAGGGTTTGGCATCACGTAGATGCCCAGACGCTAGCAGCAATTGCGGCTTCATTGGTTTATGAAGCTAGAAGAGATGATGATGGCCTCGCTCCTAAGATGCCTAAGGGGGAGTTTGTTGCAGTCTTCAATGAAACCCTAGAAGTTTGGGATGACCTTCAAGCACTGGCTAAAGCGCATAATCTACCGCTGTCATCCGAGCCTGATTCGGCCATGGCATTGCAAATGCACCGATGGGCTACAGGATCAAGACTTGACACAGTTCTCAAACAAACGGGCATGCTAGCTGGAGACTTCATTCGATGGTGCAAGCAAACGATTGACCTCTTGGAACAAATCTCTAAAGTAAATCCCGACGAACTCTCAGCAACCGCCCAGTCGTCTATTGACCAAATTAAGCGTGGAATTGTTGCTTACTCCTATTACGCTTAGATTGTGTTTATTTCTATAGTCAATTGGCTTAGGTTTTCCAGCACATTCTGGGGGAGAGCCTTTGTAGGCGCGCTCGGGGGAGTTTTCCTAGCGCTTAGTTTTCCTGCTTGGAACTTCTGGCCAGGGATCTTCATCGGCTACTTCATGATTCTTTTAGCGATCAGACAATTGGGGTTCTTCAAAGCCTTCATCGTTGGAAGTATTGCTGGTTTCGCATTTTTCGGATTAGTCACAAAGTGGTTGACCACATACCTTGGACCAATACCTTGGTTTGCGCTTTCGATTGTCCAAGGATTGATGATTGGTTTAGCAGTTGCTGTTGCAGCTGTTGTCTGGCGTTGGCTTAGGACTTTGAATTTGGGCAGAGCAGAACCATTTGTCATTGCCTTTGCCCTAGGAGCAGTTTTCACAGCTCGCGAATATTGGGCTGGAGTATTTCCATTCGGTGGCATGCCTTGGGCCAGAGCAGGATTATCCCTAGTTGATACTTGGTTAGCTCGCTGGGTCTACTACATCGACATTGCAGGTTTGACCTGGCTAATTGTTTTCATATCGGCACTTTTCCTTTTCAGGTTCGTCAATCCGCAGCCACAGGGATCAGGTCTTTATAGACGTTGGGTTACCTTCATTCCTACAGCGGTGGCATCTGTATTAGTTCTGGGTATTCCAGCACTGATTGTTTTAGACGCTTCTGGAACTGCAGGCACTATGAAAGTAGCTGCTGTGCAGGGAAACGCTAATGCGGGACTGTTTGCAGTTAACCCAGCTGGTTCCATTCTGGACAAACACCTTGCTGTTGCCAGAGAAAAAGTCACTAATCAAGCAGAATCTGATATTGATCTAATGGTCTGGCCTGAAAACGCTGCTGACTTGGATCCAACTACCATGGTCGAACCTGCTCAAAAAATCAGTCAGTTCGTCAATGAAGAGCTAAAAGCTCCGCTGCTCTTTGGTAATAAAACTTTCCGAGGAAGTGATTTCTATAACGAGGTCGACCTTTGGCTACCGGGGACTGGGCTAGCGGACACTTACCAAAAGAAACGTCCTGTACCATTTGGCGAGTATGTGCCTAATCGTTCATTCTTTATGGCTCTTGCACCAGATATGATTGGCCTGATTGGTTGGGACATGAGTTCTGGCACACGAGATGGAATATTTGAACTTCCTAATGGTGCAAAAGTTGGATCGCTAATTTGTTTTGAAGTTACTTTTGACTATCTGAGTTTTGACTTGATCAACGAAGGTGCGCAGGCACTAATGATTCAAACCAATAGCTCTGACTTTGGAAAGAGTGAACAAGGAGTTCAGCAAGCAGCTGTGTCCCGTATGCGTGCAATAGAAACCGGTAGAACTGTTGTTTCTATTTCAACTGTCGGAGTTTCAGGTATCTATGCAGCTGATGGCTCAATCGTTCAAGAACTAGAGTCATTCAAACCAGGTGCAATGGTTCAAGATATAGCCTTGAGAAATGAGATTACTCCAGCTGTTGCGTATGGAAAGAATGTTGAGCCAGGTGCATTCATTCTTGCAATGTTGCTATTTCCAATTTCTGTCATCGGATTGACTATCAGAAGACTGAAAGCGAAGCGTTCTTGAAGGTTCTAGTAATCATGCCTACCTACAATGAGGCAGGCAACATTGAACGCGCAGCCAGCGAACTATTTAGGTTCAACCCAGATGTTTCTCTATTGATTGTTGATGATGGTAGCCCTGATGGCACAGGGGACCTTGCCGAAGCACTAGCCGCTAAAGATAAGCGGATAGCTATTCTTCACAGAAAAGATAAGCAGGGGCTAGGCGCTGCGTATATTGCAGGTTTCAATCATGCGTTTGGTTTGGGCTTTGATTACGTAGTTGAAATGGATGCGGACGGTAGCCACCGAGCTGAAGATCTTCCTAAACTGTTGGCTATTTGCCAGGACAATGATTTGGTTATTGGTTCACGTTATGTTCGTGGCGGTAAGACACAGAATTGGCCGCTACACAGACAGTGGCTTTCCCGCGGCGGAAACATTTACGCCAAGATCATGCTGGGCTCTAGGCTCAACGACATGACAGCTGGTTTCAGGGTTTTCAGATCTAGTTTTTTGCAAAAAATGGATCTGGCCTCTATCAATGCCCGAGGTTACTCATTCCAAATAGAGATGGCCTATAGAACAATTCAGCTTGGTGGAAGAACTGCCGAGGTGCCAATTACTTTTGTCGAGCGTGAAATAGGGGAGTCCAAGATGAGTGGCAACATTGTGACCGAAGCGCTTTTACTTATGACAAAATTTGGATTCAAAAGAATCTTCTTACGCAAGTAACTAGTTGTTAGTCGCGTCTGCCTGACCTCTTGATCGTCTAGCCTTCAACTCATCTAAACGTTCGCCAAGTATCTCTTCTAATTCAACTCGAGTTCTGCGCTCTAACAGCATCTCGTAATGGGTTCTAGGAGCCTTAGGTAGTTCAGTCTCAAAGGCTTGCTTGCCTTCGTCATCAAGTAGTGCGGCTTCAAGAGAGCAAGATTTACAATTCCAGGCGGCAGGAACTTCTGCTTCCTGAGCAAAAATAACTTCAGAAATATGCTCTTTAGCACAGCGGTACTTGTGAGTGTTCCTAGGGGAGAGGCTCACTCCAGCTGCAGTTTCGAAGCTCTCTGAACCTAAACGAATACCACGCATTGATTGTTGAGCCATGTTTCTTCCTTAATCTTTTTTGTTACGAGTGTTGTTACATAGAAGATAAGCGAAGAACTTAACGATTACTTCCCAAACTCAGGCTTTTCTCAGTGTTTGAACTGCTAACTCTGACACATCAGAGACTATCCCAGTTGCACCTCGCGCAGTGAGTTCTAACATTTCTTGTGGATTATTTATCGTCCAGAAGTGAATCTCGGTGTTCGTGGCTCTCACCTTATGGATAAACCTCTTGGAATCAAGTTTTATTCCATACATAGAGCGTGGAATCTGCAATGCTCCAATGCCCTTGAGTCTCTTTGCGAAGAAAACCTGTGGAAGTCTAAAAACGTGCATTAACCACACTTCGATCACTATCGTGGCACTTGCCGATGTGGCAACAGGTTGAGTAAGCAGTTTCAGCGTTGCTAATCTTCTTTTCTCGCTGAAGCTGGAAACTAAGACTCGAGTATGAGATTTTGTAAGTTCAATTGCTGCTGCAGCGGTTTGAACGGATTCTGGGTCTTTGATATCCAAATTGAACCTGGTCTGGGGGAGAGTGGTTAGAGCTTGAACAAGGGTCTGGATTTTTCCACCCCCGATTAAATTAATTTGTTCTAGCTCGGCAAAGGTTGTCTGGGAAACTTTCTTGTCAATATTCGCAACCCGCTTCAGATCTGCATCGTGAAAAAGTATTGCTACACCGTCTTTGGTGGTTCTCACGTCAGTTTCAATGCTGAACACACCGCATCTAACCGCATCATTAAAAGTTTCTATCGTGTTTTCTGTGCCAGCAGAGCCACCTCGGTGAGCAAGGACCACAGGTCTTGCGACATTGAAGTACTCATGCTCTTGCATTGATAACTCCTTGAATAGGCGAAGGTAGGCTAGCGTTGTGAAAAATTCTCTCGCAAACCTTGGTATCAAACCTATGGGCAGATTGCTCTTGGGTTTGTATCTAGTGGGCCTGGGTTTGGCGATGATGATCCACACCGGTTTAGGTGTGCCACCCTGGGATGTCTTATCTCAAGGTTTACAGGTTCAAACCGGTTGGTCTTTTGGCACCTGCGCAGTGGTTATTAGTGCCATTGTTTTACTGATTTGGATTCCGATTAAGCAGCAGCCAGGCATAGGAACGATTATTAACGCAGTTCTAATTGGTCCTTTTGCAGATCTGAGTAAGCCACTGATGCCTGAACTTGACGGTTGGCTAGCTAACTTAGTTTGGATGGCTTTAGGACTGTTTTCTGTTGCCCTAGGAGCTGGTTTATACATCTCTGCCAACCTAGGAGCAGGTCCTCGAGATGGCTTGATGGTTGGTTTGACCAGAGTTAGTGGCTGGCCGTTTTGGGTGATCAGAACCATAGGGGAGTCGGTGGTGCTAATCACAGGTTGGCTGCTAGGAGGCACTGTGGGGATAGGTACTGCCCTATTTGCGATTTCCATAGGCACTTTGATGCAAATGACCATGAAATGGTTCGGATTTGACCCAAAAAGTGACTCAAATGGAGTGAAAACCCCAAAATGAGCGATAAAAAGCACATGAAACACCGTGAAACAGCTCGGGTAATGCTTGTTGATGAGCAAAATCGTATTTTTCTTCTAAAAACACACTTTGATCCTGAAGTTGGCTTGCCACCAAGATGGCTCACACCTGGTGGCGGCATTGATCAAGGTGAAACCACACTGCAGACAGCTGTCAGAGAGCTTCTGGAGGAAACTGGTCTGAGTATTGACCCAGCGGTTCTGGGAGAACCTGTCCTGGTAGCCTCTGGGCGTTGGGACTGGACTGACGGGGAAAGTTATCACACTTACAAAGACACAATTTATGAATATTCAGTTCAGAACTTTGAGCCTGATACATCTGGATTTACTCAGGATGAACACCGAGATATTTTGGAATATCGTTGGTGGACAATCGAAGAACTGTTGCAAAGTGAAGAAGCATTAGCTCCACATGATCTGAGGGAATGGCTCCGGGTTAGGTTTGGGGCTTAGGTTCCCTTGTGGATATAACACCGATAATGAACATTATGTAAAGTAATGTTTATCTGGGCTCTAAGGCTACTCCCCAGCAGATTTGCTCAAATCAACCCACTGGTTCAACTTAGCTAACGCTGTGCCATCGTTGATTGCTTCTTGAGCCTGGAGGTAATGATTCTTTAGCGATCCCAACAAATCCAATTCAGAAATGTTGCTGGTCTTGTTGAGCTCATATGCTGTCATCCCAGCTGAAGCGTTCAGGGCTACGATGTCCAAGATGGCTTGCCTATCCCCCTTGAATTCGATATTTTCGCCAAATACTCCTCTTGTTGTGGCAGCGTTCTCTGTTGAATCGCCACCCAAAAGTTGTTCAACTGAAGCCTGAGGTATGCCTAGATCTGCTGGATTGAACGATTGTTCTTGTACTTTTCCACCAAAAACCACCCATATTTGGCTTTTTCCTGTGGTTGTGAGTTCGTCTAGACCGTCTGAACCCCTAAAAACAAGGGCTGTACGGCCCCTGGAGGCCATTTCAGCCGCCAAAAGTGGTGCCATAACCTCATTTGCCACACCCAATGCGGTAGCTATCGGCTGGGCTGGGTTTGCTAATGGCCCTAGGAAATTGAAGGTTGTTGGTATTCCTAGCTTTTTGCGGGTTGGACCCACGTTTTTGAGTGAAGGGTGGAACATCGGAGCGAAGAAAAAGGTTATTCCAGCCTTTTTGAAGACCTCTGCCAACTGCTCAGGTGTCAGGTCTAGTCTTATCCCTAGCGCTTCCAGCATCTCTGACGAGCCTGTTTTACCGGATGCTGATCTGCTTCCGTGCTTTAGGACTGGGTAACCACATGCTGCTGCAACAATTGCCGCCATTGACGAAATGTTCACAGTTCCTAGTTGATCTCCCCCAGTTCCGACGATATCAACTGCGTCATTTGAAACTGGAATCCTGAGTGCGTTCTCAAGCATGACATCTACAAAACCTGAAAGCTCAACAACGTCTTCCCCCTTGGCACGAAGGGTAAGAAGAAACTCTTCCATTTGTGCATCGGTGGCAACGCCGGACATGATTTGCTTCATTGACCAGACTGCTTGTCCCCTGCTTAAGTCTGTCTTTTGATTTAATGCGGCGAGAATATTTGACCAACTAAGTTCCGGATTCATGAACATAAGTTTAGCCATGGTTCAGTGCAATATTTCAGGCAAAATCTGCTCGACAAGTGCCAAAACAACGCCTTTATAACGATTTGGGCAGGTAGGATTAAGGCATGTCTACCGCTCCCCTAGCTCAACCTCAAATCCACCGCCCAAGTGCTACTTCGGTGGGAACTATCGTATGGCTGGGCAGCGAAGTTATGTTTTTTGCGGCTCTGTTCGCCATGTATTTCAGCCTAAGAGCCAATTCTCCTGACATCTGGGCAGCTGACACCGCAATCTTGAACGTGCCATTTGCCTTAGTGAACACTTTGATCCTGGTGGCATCTTCTTTCACCGCTCAGTTCGGTGTTTTCGCAGCAGAGCGCATGCAGCCTCGAGCTACTGGCAAGTCCCCAATGAAATGGGGAATGGTTGAGTGGTTCATGATCAGTT
>CANLDE010000040.1 GCA_947489235.1 Micrococcales bacterium | reverse complement strand
TCATCCTTCTTGACTCCAGCAATCTTTAGAGCAAAGCCCATGTTCTCCGCCACAGTCATGTGTGGGTAAAGAGCGTAGTTCTGGAAAACCATAGCGATGTCGCGGTCCTTAGGCGGAACCTGGGTGACGTCGCGGTCTCCAATTAGAATGTTGCCTTCGTTAACCTCTTCGAGGCCGGCAAGCATTCGTAGGGTTGTGGTCTTTCCACAACCTGAAGGACCAACCAAAACAAGGAATTCCCCGTCTTTTACTAGTAGGTCAATTGCGTTTACTGCTGGGCGGGTTCCGCCCGGGTAAAGCCTGGTGGCCTTACTGAATGTTACTGATGCCATTGTGATACTCCTTCAGCGGCAGGAACGAGCCGCACGATCCGTAGTGAATTAGTGCCTAAAGCTGATGCCTTAGGTATCTTTATTATCGCATTCCCCACAAGTCGTTTAGACTTATAGACCTAGCCCTAAGGGTAAATCTTTATCAATTTGTAGATATCAGAGGTAGAGCATTATGTCGAACACTCCAAGACCGACCCGTTCTCAGCAACGTGAAGAGGCCAGAGCTAAAGCTAGAGACCTTCGTGAAAAGCGCGCCTCTGGCGAAAAGCGCAAGAAACTGCTGGTCACCATGGGAATTGCCTTGGGAATTGTTCTAGCGGTTGCTGGAGTTGTTTTTGCCCTCGTGACGGCGATGAGTGCTCCAAATGAAAAGGTAGACAACAGCAAGAAAGTTCCAGCTAACGTCACAAAACTTGGTGGTGTCGTAATCGGTAAGGGGCTAAATATTGCTTCTGCTGCTGAGATCGAAGCCACCAACCGTGTTGTGATATACCAGGACTACCAGTGCCCGATCTGTCAGCTGTTTGAAGTCCCTAACTCAAGTCAGTTGAAAACTTGGGCTGAGTCAGGCCTTGCTACGATCGAAATTCACCCAATCTCATTCCTTGATGGTCAGTCGTTCAATAACTACTCTTCTAGAGCCACCAATGCGGCCTTCTGTGTCGCTAACTCTCAGCCTGAGAAGTTCTTTGCTGTGAACAGTGCTCTTTACGCTAACCAGCCTGCCGAAGGGTCAGCAGGACCTTCAGACTCAGACCTCAAGTCAACACTCTCAGGCGCTGGTGTGAACATGAACGCAGAGATGAACACCTGTATTGATCAGAAGAGGTACTCAAAGTTCATTGAAAATAGGACTTCTGAGGCACTGAGTCAGCCGGCGGTTACAGGAACGGAAATTCCTTCGGGAACCCCGTTTATTCTCGTTAACGGCACCAAGTATGATTTTAAGGAATATGAGCAACTAACTAACCCAGCTTTGTTTGCTCAGTTCTTTGAAACCAATCGAAAGTAATACCCAAATAGGAAAGAAGTGACTTACTTGAAGAAGAATATATTTGCTGCAGCTATTGCAGTTGTTTTAGCGGTAACCTTGGCAGCTTGTTCAGGTGCATCAGGAGCTAAGCAGATTGTCTTGCAACCGTCAGGTAATGAAACCGGTAAATACACCGTAGGTGAGCGAGCTAACATCGTTGGCAACCTAGACCTGTCAGACGCTGAGGTTTCGAAGGTAAACATCGTGATCGAGGAGCAGGCACCTGGTGGATCCTGGACCGAGTTCCGTTCACTAACAGCAAGCAAGAGCTCATCAAGCGTTGGCTTTGCTCTAATCAAGACCGAGCCTGGAACTTACCAGTATCGCGCTGTGGTTTCTGCTGATGGGTATGGCCCATTCACTTCAGCAACGATCTCAGTGGAGTACTCAGCTAAGTAATTCAGATTTCAATTGGAAAGGCCGAGTCTAAAGACTCGGCCTTCTTACTTTTAAGAACTTTTGAATTATTGAAAATTCTTGCTCAGTTGCCCGATAAACTTTTCTTCGGACATCTGTCCAAGCCGACCTGGCGCAATTGGTAGCGCATCGCACTTGTAATGCGAGGGTTAGGGGTTCGAGTCCCCTGGTCGGCTCCAGTTATTTAAGCCAGTTTTGCTAGCGCTTCATATACCAAGAATGCCGGCCACGCGATTGCCTTCAAGATCCCAAGAACACCAACCCAGAAATCAGTTGCGGTTGAAACGTAGAAGATGGCTGCTCCGATAAATCCCATGAAGTAAAGACCGCTGCTAGTTTTTACGTTCACGTTTTTCTTCGAACCCATGCTCTTCTTAATTTTCTTCTTTAGTTTCTTGTTGAATTTTGCAGTGTCGAAGTTTGTCATTTTCCTACCTTCTCTAGATTCTGGAAATCGCTACTTCAGTACTTAGTATTTCAGCAAATTCACCTGAGAGATTCACAGCGGTGGTCTGGGCAAGTGTTTCAGCGCTGATCTTTTTCCCATCGAACTCTTTGGCAAAGGTATGGGTTGCATCCAAAACGAACCAGGTGTCTAAACCTAGATTGCCTGCCATTCTTGCGGTTGTCTCGCAGCACATGTTGGTTTGGATGCCACAGATGGCTACTGAATCTATGTGGTTCTCCTGCAACCAGTTGTATAGGTCAGGAGTTCCATAGAAAGCAGAGTTCACACTTTTTGTTACCAGTAGATCTGGCTCACCGGTGATTATGTCTTTGAAATCATTGCCTGGCTGATTAGGCCTAAGGACTGAGGTCTCTGATTTTGAATTGTGCTTTACATAAACAACTGGATGCCCATGCTCTCGCCAAGCAGTTAGCAGTTTGACTATGTTGTCTTCGCAATCAGGGTTATTGCGTTCCCCTTTGATGTCGTATTCGGTAAATCCCTTTTGGACATCAATAACGATGAGTGCTCTTCTATTGAGCTTCAAAAGTGATGCTCACAGAGTTGATGCAGTAACGATCGCCGGTTGGGGTTTGCGGTGCATCTTCAAAGACGTGACCTAGGTGAGAGCCACAAGCGCGACAGAGCACTTCGACTCGCTTCATTCCGTGGCTAGTGTCTTCCCTCAGTTCAACCGCATGGTCTTCTTTTGGCTCGTAGAAACTTGGCCAACCACAGTGGGAATCAAACTTGGTGGTACTGGTAAAGAGTTCGGCATTGCAGCCACGACAGCGGAAGGTGCCAGTTCTCTCTTCGTTTAGAAGCTCCCCAGTGAATGCGCGTTCAGTTCCCGCTTCTCGAAGAACGTGATACTCAAATTCGCTCAGTTCTTCACGCCACTGCTCTTCAGTTTTTTCAACTTTACGTTCGGTCAATTTCGCCCTCTTCAGATTTCTCACAGGTTAGGTACCTAATATAGAACAGTTATCTGATTACCTTCAGAGCCTGGGAGAGAAATGGCCAAGAAGACTGATGCTCTAGATCTGCTAAAGCCAGACTTTGAGCAAGTTGGTCGCCATCGCGCGAGAAAGACTGCAAGAGAACGTTGGTTCGAACTCTTGTGGCTTGCTGGCGCATCTTCTGTGCTCTCACTGGGTGGCTATTTTGGACTTCAGTATGCGGTTGCAACACTAGCTACTCCAGCGCCTGAGAAGACCATTGTCAAAGGAATCGATATTTCAACACCGATTACTGTCATCGATGGAACCGGCACTAGGCAGTTCGCTGCCCGAATTGGCCAAAGACTTCTTGATGCGAATTACGTAGTTCCTTACTCAGTGACCCTAGACAATGACCTTCCTAAAACAGTGATCTACATCCAAAAAGAGGAATTTAGAGTCCTCGCCAACCGCATCCAGCTAGTGCTGGGCGAGATGCCAGTGGAGCTAAAAGCTGATGCAAAGTACCCAATTGAGGTTCGATTGGGCCTTGATTTCAATCCAGAGCCCTAAAACCTTCTATAACAGTCCTGTTATAGGACTTATATTGACTTGCACGGATTGCCTAAAACAGCCCTAGACTGAACGAGGTCGAAAAAGATTCGTTTGCTACAACACTCGAAATCAAACCGAAGGGTCAAATCTTTGGTGAGGCTGCAGTGAAGGAAGTACCGGATCTGATTCAAAAGCATTAGGAGCTATAAATGGCACAAGGAACCGTAAAGTGGTTCAACTCTGAAAAGGGTTTTGGATTCATCACACAGGACGGTGGAGCAGACGTATTCGTACACTTCTCAGCTATCCAGTCTGAGGGTTACAAGGAACTTAAAGAGAACCAGCGTGTTGAGTTTGAGGTAAAGAACGGCGACAAAGGCCCACAGGCTGACAACGTTCACGTTATCTAATAACAAGTTTCAACCACTAGAGCCATCCCTTAGGGGGTGGCTTTAGTCATTTAAGCCAAACTTGCACTCTCGCCCTCGAAGTGCCAAAATTGATTAGCACTCTCATTAGGAGAGTGCTAATTATTCCAAACTAATTCCGTCCAGGAGGGCGTTACCAAACATGGCAAAAATCATTAGCTTTAACGAAGAGGCACGTCGTGGCCTTGAGCGCGGTTTGAACATCCTTGCAGACACAGTAAAGGTCACCCTTGGCCCACGTGGTCGCAATGTTGTTCTAGAGAAGAAGTATGGCGCACCTACCATCACTAACGATGGTGTCTCAATTGCAAAGGAAATCGAACTGGATGATCCTTTTGAGCGCATCGGTGCAGAACTTGTTAAAGAAGTTGCTAAGAAGACAGACGACGTTGCTGGAGATGGAACTACCACCGCAACAGTTCTAGCCCAAGCATTGGTAAAAGAAGGTCTTCGTAACGTTGCAGCTGGTGCAGATCCAATCAGCCTAAAGCGCGGCATCGAGAAGGCAGTTGAAGCTGTCATCGCTGAACTGTTCAAGCAGGCAAAGCCTGTTTCTAGCAAAGAGCAGATTGCAGCAACTGCATCTATCTCTGCAGGAGACACCGTTATTGGTCAGATTATTGCTGATGCAATTGACAAGGTCGGTAACGAAGGTGTTGTAACAGTTGAAGAAGGCAATGCTTTCGGAATCAACCTAGAACTAACCGACGGTATGCGTTTCGACAAGGGATACATCTCTGGTCTATTCGTAACTGACCCAGAGCGTCAGGAAGCAGTTCTTGAAGATGCAGTAGTACTAATTGCAAACAGCAAGATCTCTCAAGTCCCTGAGATTGTTCCTATCGTCGAAAAGGTTATGCAGTCAGGTAAGCCACTTTTGATCATCGCTGAAGATGTTGAAGGTCAAGCATTGGCAACTCTAGTGCTAAACAAGATGCGCGGAACTTTCAAGTCAGTTGCTGTTAAGGCTCCTGGTTTTGGTGACCGTCGTAAGGCAATGCTTCAGGACATCGCAATCTTGACCGGTGGAACTGTAATCACAGAAGAACTAGGTCTAAAGCTAGAGAACACCACACTAGACATGCTAGGTAGTGCTCGTAAGGTGGTTATCACCAAGGACGAGACCACCATTGTTGATGGTTCAGGTGACAAGGAGCAGATTGCTGGTCGCGTTGAACAGATTCGTCGTGAGATTACCAACACCGACAGCGACTACGACCGCGAGAAACTACAGGAGCGTCTAGCGAAGCTTGCCGGTGGTGTCGCAGTTATCCGTGCGGGTGCAGCAACAGAAGTTGAACTAAAAGAGCGTAAGCACCGTATCGAAGATGCAGTTCGTAACGCTAAGGCAGCTGTTGAAGAGGGAATCGTCGCCGGTGGTGGTGTTGCTCTAATTCAGGCTGGTAAGGCTGCATTCGAGACTCTAAAGCTTGTTGGGGACGAGGCAACTGGAGCAAACATTGTTCGCGTTGCAATCTCAGCTCCACTAAAGCAGATCGCGCTAAATGCAGGTCTAGAGCCAGGTGTTGTTGCTGAGAAGGTTGCAAACCTACCTTCAGGTCACGGTCTAAACGCTGCAAGCGGAGAGTATGTTGACATGCTTGAAGCTGGCATCAATGACCCAGTAAAGGTAACTAGATCTGCACTGCAGAACGCAGCATCTATTGCCGGTCTATTCCTAACCACTGAAGCAGTGGTTGCCGAGAAGCCAGAGCCACTAGCTGCTCAAGCTCCTCAAGGCGGAGGCATGGACTACTAAATACTTAGCCAGATCGCTCCGGCTAAAAGGGTTGGGACTTGCGAGAGTCCCAACCCTTTATCATTACCCTGGAGTTAGCCCATGAAGAGGCGTTGGTTTGCAATCTCGATTTCACTGTATTGCGATGCTGCAATTCGAAGTGCTTGACCGAGTTCGCCCAGTTGGTTGTCAACTGTTGTTGCTGTTACTTTCCAGCGAGTTACCAACTCTTGAAAACTGCTTGCTGCACTTCCGCGCCAAACATCTTGCAAGCCGAGTAGTTGGACGTGGAGCCCATCAACTTCGGCTTGAATCTTTGCAATAGTTCCTTGGATAGTGCTGTTAGCAGCTAATACGTGTTCGCTGTCTACTTGAATTTGTGCCATATCTGTTTACCTCCTTCGGTAAACATGCTGGCAGCCAGCCGTTATCTATTTATGACTTTGCTAAGAATTGTGGGTAACTAAGAACTCTTTGTTTCTGTTGAGAACTAGTTAGGGAGAACAATTCTGAATGTTGCTCCACCACCAGCTGTTTCAACTGCTGTAATAGTTCCGCTGTGTCTTTCAATAATTCCCTTGACGATTGCTAGACCTAGACCTGAACCGCCGGTGTCTCGGTTTCGTGAGTTGTCGCTGCGGTAGAAACGCTCAAAGATTTTGCTTCTCAACTGCTTAGGAATACCCTCACCATGATCTCTAACTTCAATAATGGTTTGTGTTGATGTTTGCTCCAGCGCTACTTCGATTGGTTTGTCACCAGCGAAGTTAATTGCATTGGTTAGAAGATTGGTGAGCACCTGACGCATGGCAGGTTCATCAAAGCGAGCGATTAGCGAACCAGCAAACTTCTCACCGGCTGTGTCAGTAACTGTGATCTTTGCTTTCTGGTGACCAGTTGAAACATTGGTCGCAACAGATCTGGCAACCTCTGCTAAATCTTCAGAGACTATTTGTAATTCACTTTCACCATCAAGTCTGGCAAGTGCTAGAAGAGACTCAACGAGCGTTGTCATACGTATGGCTTCACTCTCGATGCGAGCCATAGCGTCGCTGACTTCCTTCTTGGACTTGAAAGCACCCATTCGGTATAGCTCTGCATACCCTCTTAGAGTCACTAGCGGAGTTCTAAGTTCGTGGCTAGCGTCTCCAACGAATTGACGCATTCTGTCCAGCGTGGCGTTACGTGCCTTGATTGAGCCCTCAATGGAACTGAGCATCTCATTTAGTGAATGATTTAGAAGGGCTATCTCAGTCTTGCCCTCAATCTCTGGAAGTCTTCGATCGATCTTTCCGCTTCTAATTGCATCTGCTGCCGCCGATACTTCACGAAGGGGTCTAAGGGCAGAGGAGATGGTTAGCCAGATAGCTAGAGCACTAATGGTCAAAAGCAACGCACTGAAGCCGATACCAATCGCCTGATACTGTCTTACGATTGCGTTGTTTAGTCCCACTGGTAGTGCGACTACTACTGAGCCGGCAAGTTCTGGTGAGGGGAGTGCGACCAGTCTCCACTGCTGCGGTTTTTGGTCTGGGTATTTGGATGATTTCAGGTCAGCAGTAAAGGGTGTGCCACGGGTTGCTACAACTGATACAACATCAAACTGTTGAAGGTTAGGAACCTCAGTATTTTGAGTTGCAGCTGAAACTAGCCCCAGGTAAATGTTTCCTTGGGCGTCCAGGAAAGCAATGTAGTAATCGCTAGGTAGAGCGGGAACAGTAATTTCTTTGGTAGCAAGACGCTCTTCAATAGTTGTTGGGTCTTCTTGAGCGAGAACGCTAGCCGTTTGAATCAGTAGGCTGTCCGTATTTTGCTGAAGATACGTTTTGAGCAGTGAGATTGTTCCAAGCACGCTTATACCCAGTAACAGTGTGATTAACCCAACGGAGATTGCAGTTAACCTAGTGCGGAGAGAGAACTTCCCCCAGGTCTTGGTAATCACATTGTTGCCAGTTGCTGGAACCTTACTCATTTACTCTTCGCTTTTAGCTACTCGGAAAATGTATCCAACACCACGTTTAGTTTGGATCAGTTGGTTCTTGCTAAGTGGATCAATCTTCTTGCGAAGGTATGAAACATAACTTTCGACAATTCCCTGTTCACCGTTGAAGTCATACTCCCAAACGTGGTCAAGGATCTGATCTTTACTCATGACTCGATTGGCGTTAGCCATCAGGAATCTGAGCAGCTTGTATTCAGTTGGAGATAGTTCAATCTCAGTTCCATTGACAAATACTTCGTGAGCATCCTGGTTGATCTTGATTTCACCAACCTCAATGATGCTGTCTTCAACATCTTGTTTTTTAGTTCTTCTAAGGATTGCCTGAATGCGAGCAATAACCTCATCGATGCTAAAAGGCTTGGTCATGTAGTCATCGCCACCAACTGTTAGGCCGGTAACTTTATCGCCTCTGTCATCTCTAGCGCTTAGGAAGAGAACAGGAAGATCAATGTTCATTGAGCGAAGCTTCTTAGTTACGCTGAAGCCACTCTGGTCTGGCAGCATGACATCGAGAATCATGATGTCTGGTTTTGCCTTCTCGGCAACTGTGACAGCTTCGGTTCCAGTACCAACGGAATAGACACTGAAACCAGCGAATTTCAAACCTGCTTCAAGCAGGTCACGGATATTCTTTTCATCATCAACGATAAGTACTTTTGGATTCTTCATACCTCAACCATCGCACCGATTGATAGTGAAAACCTTAAGGTTGCCTGAGTGTTTCCTGAGAGTGCTAGCCTTTATAGATCAACGGCATCAACGATTTCGTAGGCATAACCCTGCTCAGCTAGGAACCTTTGACGGTTCTGGGCAAAGTCCTGATCAACAGTGTCTCGGGTAATCAGGGTATAGAAGCTGGCAGTTCTGCCATCAGCCTTAGGCCTAAGTAGTCTTCCCAAGCGTTGAGCTTCTTCCTGCCTCGAGCCATAGGAACCTGAAATCTGGATTGCAACAGAAGCTTCTGGCAGGTCAATCGAGAAGTTGGCAACCTTAGAAACCACTAATACGTTGTTACGCCCTTCTCTGAACTCTGCAAAGAGACGTTCACGTTCATCAACAGGGGTTTCACCGGTTATCAACTTTGCATTGAGTGCACCAGCAACCGCATTCAACTGATCGATGTATTGACCGATGATTAGGGTTGGCTCACCAGCATGTTTGGCAAGGAGTTTCTGGATAACGGGAATCTTGACTGGCGAGCTAGCAGCCAGGCGATACTTATCCTCTTGATTAGCAATTGCATATTCCAAATGCTCTACCTCGGGTAAATCAATTCGCACTTCGTAACAGGCAGCTGGTGCGATATACCCTTGAGCTTCAATCTCTTTCCAAGGTGCATCAAAACGCTTTGGCCCAATCAAAGAAAAGACATCTCCCTCTTTGCCATCTTCTCGAACCAATGTTGCAGTTAGACCGAGCCTTCTTCTAGCTTGCAGATCAGCAGTCATCTTGAAGATTGGAGCTGGAAGTAGATGGACTTCATCGTAGACAATCAGTCCCCAGTCGTGATTGTTTAGTAGAGCAAGGTGAGCGTATTCACCTTTACGTTTGGTTGTGAGGATTTGATATGTGGCGATGGTGATTGGTGCAATCTCTTTCATTGAACCGCTGTATTCGCCAATC
>CANLDE010000039.1 GCA_947489235.1 Micrococcales bacterium | reverse complement strand
CTTGAGCTCTGCCTCGGGCACATCTTTAGCGACGCCAAGAACTTTATAGAAGTCCTTCTCTAACCAATCTTGACTAGCCATAAGTATTTACTTCGCTTCAGGAATAAAAACTGCAACCATTGCTGGACGAATAAGACGATCACCTAGTTTGTATCCAGGAGAGATTACATCTGCAATTACATTCTCGCTCACATCAGCTGATGGAGTTTGAACTAAAGCATTGTGTAATTCAGGATCGAACTTGTCACCCTTAACACCAAACACCTCAAGACCAAACTTGTCACCACCGTTACGAAGTTTGTTTAGAACTGCTGCAAACGGTGAGCCTTCAAGATCTCCATGCGACTCGGCTAAAGATAGGTCATCGAATGCTGGTAAGAATGCTCTTATTACTTCAGCAATAGCAGCGTTACGAGCAACATCTCTATCTCTTTCAACACGAGTCTTGAAGTTCACAAACTCAGCTTGAAGTCTCTGCAAATCAGCTAGAAGTTCTGCTTCCTTACTTATAGGACCTGTCTCTTCAACAAGTTCTTGTAATTCAGCATCTAGCGGATCCTGAGGTAAGTCAGTGCCTTCCGGCACTGACTCGTTCTCCTCGGACATTACTTCTTCTCTTCTTCTTCGTCGACTACTTCAGCGTCAACCACATCTTCAGTTGAAGGCGCTTCCTGCTCTGCTTCTTGTGAAGCAGCAGCGTAGATAGCTTCGCCCAACTTAGTTTGTGATTCAGTTAGCTTCTCAAGTGCTGACTTGACTGCATCGAAGTCTTCACCGGCAAGAGCAGTCTTCAGAGCATCAACATCTGCTTGCACATCAGTCTTTACTTCTTCAGATAGCTTCTGGTCGTTGTCCTTGATCAACTTCTCGATCTGGTAAACCATCTGCTCTGCCTGGTTACGTGTGTCTGCTTCTTCGCGACGCTTCTTGTCTTCAGTTGCGTGCTCTTCTGCATCTTTAACCATGCGCTCGATGTCTTCCTTAGAAAGAGATGAACCACCGGTAATAGTCATTGACTGTTCCTTGTTAGTTCCCTTGTCCTTAGCAGATACGTGCACGATACCGTTTGCATCGATGTCGAAGGTAACTTCGATCTGAGGCAAACCACGAGGTGCTGGAGCAATACCGGTTAGTTCAAAGTTTCCAAGTGACTTGTTGTCTCTAGTGAAATCTCTTTCACCTTGGTAAACCTGGATGCTAACTGCAGGTTGGTTGTCATCAGCAGTTGTGAAAACTTCTGATCGCTTAGTTGGAATCGCGGTGTTACGTTCAATCAACTTAGTCATGATGCCACCCTTGGTTTCGATACCAAGAGAGAGTGGAGTCACGTCAATCAATAGAACGTCTTTACGCTCACCCTTTAGAACACCAGCTTGCAAAGACGCACCAACAGCTACAACTTCATCAGGGTTCACACCCTTGTTAGCTTCTCTACCACCAGAAAGAGTTTTCACTAGTTCTGCAACCTGTGGCATACGAGTTGAACCACCAACAAGAATTACGTGAGCAATGTCAGCTACCTTTACGCCAGCTTCTTTGATTACGTCGTTGAATGGTTTACGAGTGCGCTCTAACAAATCGTTAGTTAGTTGTTCGAACTGTGCACGAGTGATTGTCTCGTCCAAGTTAGCTGGACCATTCTCTGTAAGAGATAGGTAAGGCAACTGAACGTTAGTTGACATTGACTGAGAAAGTTCTTTCTTAGCCTGCTCTGCTGCTTCCTTTAGACGCTGTAGTGCAATCTTGTCCCTAGCAACATCAACACCAGTTGTTTCCTTGAACTTCTTAACCAAGTGATCAACAAGTCTCTGGTCCCAGTCATCTCCACCTAGGCGGTTATCACCTGAGGTTGCTTTTACCTGGATAGTTGAGAAGCCATCATCTTTACCAACTTCTAGAAGTGAAACATCGAATGTTCCACCACCTAAGTCGAATACCAAGATCAGTTCGTCTTCTTTACCCTTGTCAAGACCATAAGCAAGAGCTGCTGCTGTTGGCTCGTTAATGATTCTTAGAACGTTGAGCCCTGCAATCTCACCTGCTTCTTTAGTTGCTTGACGTTCAGCATCGTTGAAGTAAGCAGGAACAGTAATAACTGCATCTGTTACTGGCTCACCTAAATAGGTCTCAGCATCTCTCTTAAGTTTTCCTAAGATACGAGCTGATAGTTCTTGAGCGGTGTATTTCTTACCGTCAACATCAAAGTTCCATGTGGTGCCCATGTGACGCTTCACCGAAGCTATGGTTCTGTCCACGTTTGTTACTGCTTGGCGCTTAGCGGTTTCACCGACAAGCACTTCGCCGTCCTTAGTGAATGCAACGATCGAAGGGGTAGTGCGGAATCCTTCTGCGTTAGCGATAACGGTCGGTTCTCCACCTTCCAATACGCTTACTGCGCTGTTTGTTGTACCTAGGTCAATACCTACTGCACGTGCCATCTGGTTGTTCTCCTTGTTAGTGCTCGCCCTTACTGGGCCGCAGCTTTTGTGTCTCAAAACTCGAACTTGAGCCTTGTTGACTCAAGTTTCACAAATCCCATGCATTATGTCAAGCAAATTGCCTGAAAACTTGATGTGAACTGGCTCAAGTTCGCTCAAGGCTAACTATTGCCTAATTGTTGTGAAAAAGTGCCCGAAAGCGAGGGAAACAATCGCATTCAGCGACCAAACTTGTGGCTATGACTAAATCAAACTCAAAACTAAAGACTTTCTCTTGGATGCTATGGGACTGGGCTGAACAGCCTTACCCAACCATCATGCAGACCTTCATCTTCCCGGTCTATCTCGCAAGCGCTGTTGCAACAGCTGCCCAGAACCCAGATCAGGCCATCGGTTGGGCAACAGCTATCGCTGGTGTGCTGCTAGCAGCCATCGCTCCTGTTCTTGGTAGACGTTCAGATGTCAACGGTAGAAGGAAGTTCTGGGTTGTTGCAGCGACATTGATGTTGGTGGTAATTATGGTTGCCTCATTCTTTGTTGAGCCAAAGCCTGAGTACTTCTTGTTTGGTTTAGTTCTCTATGCAATCGGTTCTATTGTTCAAGAGTCAGCATTCATTAACTACTACGCGATGTTGAAGGGTGTAACAACAGAAAAGAACATTGGAAAGGTCTCAGGCTACGCCTGGGCTCTTGGATACGTCGGTGGAATTATTCTGCTGATGATTTCTCTTATTGGATTTGTAATGCCAGATGTTCCTTGGTTCGGCATTCCAACTGATGACGCGCTAAACGTCAGATCTATATTCCTATTTGCTGCTGTGTGGACTTTAGTATTCTCGATTCCACTTTTGCTTTTCGTACCAGAGATTGAAAAGCAACCAGTTGCCAAAGAAAGCATCTTGTCTTCATACAAGAAGCTTTGGGGTCAGCTAATAACCCTTCGTCAACAAGCTCCTGAAACCCTTAAGTTCTTAATTTCAAGTGCTGTCTATAGAGATGGCCTCGCAGGTATCTTCACATTCGGTGCAGTGCTTGGCACACTAGCGTTTGGTTTTGATCAGACATCAATTATTTTCTACGGTATTGCAGCAAACATTGTTTCCGGTATTGGTGCCGCAATTGGAGGAATTCTAGACGATCGAATTGGTTCAAGAACAGTAATCATCGCTTCGCTAGTAGGTCTAATTGTTTCCGGTAGCTGTGTGTTCATTTTCGCTGGATACGGTGCACCTGCTTACTGGTTGTTCGGTCTACTGCTTTGTCTATTCGTAGGTCCTGCTCAAGCATCAAGCAGAACATTTGTTTCAAGATTCACACCAGCAGGTCGCGAAGGTGAAGTGTTTGGTCTCTACCAATTCACTGGAAGAGCTGTTTCATTCCTATCTGGAACATTATGGGCATCAAGCATCTGGATTGCTATCCAGCTTGGCGCTGCAGGCAACACCACCATTTACGGTATCTGGGGCCTCATCGTGATCTTGATTGTTGGACTTGTTCTACTAACTAGAGTGCATCCAAGACCAGCGGTTATCAACTAAAAGCAACTTAAATGAAAAGGCCGCCTTCAAGGCGGCCTTTTTGTTTAATCTTTTTGCTCTAGTGGTTCATTACCAACATCTGTTTTATAGAAGTTGAGGAATGAACGAGATGCTGTTGGGCCTCTTTGACCTTGGTATCTGCTGTTGTATTTAGCTGAACCATATGGTGTCTCTGAAGCACTTGATAACTGGAAGAAGCAGAGCTGGCCGATCTTCATGCCTGGGTATAGCTTGATTGGCAGTGTTGCTGTGTT
This sequence comes from Micrococcales bacterium, assembly GCA_947489235.1. Lineage (GTDB taxonomy): Bacteria > Actinomycetota > Actinomycetes > Actinomycetales > Microbacteriaceae > Rhodoluna. Next base: position 5,308 of record CANLDE010000039.1, on the reverse strand, counting down.
TGAAAGTTCTAGGGTTACGTGGCCTTTGAAACCTGGGTCAACAAATCCTGCTGTTGAGTGAGTAAGAAGACCTAGTCTTCCTAGAGAACTCTTGCCTTCAAGTCTTGCTGCGATGTCATCAGGCAGGGTCACAAACTCATAGGTTGAACCAAGAACAAATTCACCTGGGTGCAGGATGAATGCTTCATCTGGTTCTACTTCAATCAGACGAGTTAGATCTGGTTGGTCCACTGCTGGATCGATGAATGCATATTTGTGGTTGTCGAATAGGCGGAAGAACCTGTCTAATCTCACATCCATGCTTGATGGCTGTAACAAGCTCATCTCTAATGGGTCTAGACCAATACGGCCTGCTTCGATCTGGCTTCTGATATCTCTGTCTGACATTAACATAATCAAAAGGTTACCCTGAAGTTCTCTTTGGGTGATGTTGGTTGAGCGTGTGTAAGGCAAAATAGAACCTATGCGCGATAAAGAGGGACGGATCACACCACCCGAGAAACTCAGAAGAGTTTTCGAGGGTGAGGCCGAAGCTTTAAGTAAGGTCCCCAGAAACAAAAGAGGGCCTTTAGGCGGTGCGGTTACTCTTCGTCTCGGGCACCTGTTTTCTCGTTGGTTAGAGCGAAACATTGATGTCAACTGGAAGGGAACAGCGCCTCAGTTGATGCTGATTGCTGTCCTAGTTAGACATAAGACCCTAACCATGGGTGAGGCTGCTGAACTACTTGATGTGACCCCGAGAGCCATTACCAGACTGGTTGATTCATTAGAAAAAGAGGGTTTAGTTACCAGGCAGGTAAGCCCTCACGATAAGCGTGTGTATTTGATCTCTGTAACGGCTAAGACTGAAGCTCAGGCTAAACAGATGATGCCTAAGCATGAGAAGAAGATGTCTGAACTGTTTAGCGTCTTCAGTGATGCTGAGTTACTTGAGTATCTAAGACTTAGCAGCAAGTTAGCTGAACATCTAAAGAAAGATCTGAAGAGCGACGACTAGTGCTCTAAGCCAATCTTCTTCTGAATCCATAGCATCCACTTAGGTGCATACCAGTTAGCTTTACCAAACAATGTCATAAGTGCTGGAACTAGAAGAGCTCTAATAACTGTTGCATCTAGCAACACAGCGAAAGCAATACCAAGTCCAAGCATCTTCATGATGCTCACACCGCTCGAGGCAAAAGCTGCGAATGAAAAAGCTAGAACTAGCGCAGCTGTTGTGATGATGCGTCCTGATCTTTGCAAACCTAGAGCAACTGAAGATTTAGTATCTAATCCTGCATCATGTTGTTCTTTGATTCTTGAAAGTAAGAACAACTCGTAGTCCATAGATAGTCCGAATGCAATTACCGCAACAAGCACTAGTGAAGATGAGTCGATTGTTCCTGTGGTTGCAAAATCTCCAAGCAACCATTTCAGGTTTCCATTCATGAACACCCATACCAAGAATCCGAGAGTAGCAAACAAGGACAAGAAGTTTAGTAATACTGCTTTGATAGGTAGCAGCAGTGATCCGGTGAAAAGGAAAAGCAAAAGCAAAGTTGCCCCGACAATCCAGAGAACTGCCCATGGAAGATTATTTGTAATTCCAAGAAGTGAGTCTGTGTATGAAGCTCCGGAACCACCAACTAAATACTCTGAGAAAGTATTTGGCTCATCTCTGAGGCTAAGGGTAAGGGCTTCACCATCTGGGCTTCGAGGTTCAATGTCTGCAACGACAGCGATTCGCGTCCAGGTTCCACTCTCATAAGAGCTAAACATCGCTCCTGTCTGTGGAATCAAGGTTCCTTCGCTGAAAATTCCAAGCGGGGTTTGGACTCTAGAAATATGATCTTCTTTGGAGACTGCTTGAGCAAAACTTGTAATTTGATCATCGGTTGCATTCTTGACCATGATTTCAACCGGTGAGCCTTCGCGACCTTCAAAACGTTCACGGATCTGATCGGTAGCTATTACCACTCTGTTATCTGGTGGCAAGATACGGTCATCAATCAAACCAAGCCTCACGTTTGCACCTAGGGCTGCAAGTGAACCCAGAGCTAGTACTGAGGCCACAATGATTGGAATAGGTCGCTTCATAACAAACATTGCAAGCTTCGACCAAAAACCAACATCTTTAGCTGGACGATGTTTGAACAGTGGCCAACGATCAATCTTGTCGCCAATCAAATGCATCATTGCAGGAAGTGCAATTAGCGCAGCTGCAACAGCAAGTGAAACAGCAACTAAACCTGCCAAAGCAAATGACTTTAGGAATGTTTGTGGGAAGAAGTTAAGAGCAACCATCACTAGTGCAACTGTTAGCCCTGAGAAGAAAACTGTTCGTCCTGCAGTTAGCAAAGTAATTTCAACAGCTTTAGCAACATCTTGTTTGCGTTGACGTTCTTCTCTATATCTATTCACCATTAGTAGCGCGTAATCGATACCAAGGCCTAGACCTAAACCAGTTACCAGGTTCACTGAGAATGTTGATGTTTCGGTGAAGAGGGTAGATAGCCAGATGAAGAAGAATGAACCGAGAATAGTAAGTATTGCGATAAACAAAGGCAGACCTGCGGCAACCACAGAACCAAAAACAAATATCATAAGCAGCATCACAAGTGGCAAGGCAATGGTCTCTGCCTTAACTAGGTCTTGTTCAATGATGTGATTAACCTCACCATTTACAGCAGCGAGACCTGCAACATAAATAGTTGCACCATATTTGTTTCCGGTGAACTCATCTTGAATAATCATGCCCATAGTTGGCAGAGAGACTTCTGGGTCTAATTCAACGAAGAAGTAGGTGGCCAATCCATCGGTTGAGCGAAGGCTGGCGGGACTGCCCAGTGAGTAGTAAGAGGTTACTGTTTGAACCCCATCGACCGCTTCTAAAGCTGTTGTGATTAGATTGGCGTTTTCAACTGACTGTTGATCATCGACGCTTCTGCCCATATCGGCGATAAGGACCACTTCTGGTTCGCTTTGTTTGAAGTCTTCAATCAGAATTTTGGATACTTTGGCTGATTCTGAGCCTGGGTCCCCATATCCACCGCCTGAAAGATTGCCAAAAACCTGAACTCCGCCAATAAGGGAAAGCAAGATAAGCGAAATAAAGCCGAAGAGGGAGAGTTTGCTGTGTCGAATGACAAAATTACTAAGAGGTCTCATTGCCTCAAGTCTAAATTGTTTACCTAGGAAAGAAATCAAAATTGAAGAACATTAACAGGAACCAGCGAGCTACCTTCTTCTTTGCTGTGGCTACAGTTGGTCTAGTTACCGCTTGGTACTTCAATTCGATTGCCATTCTCAAATCTCAGGACTATTTCGGTTCATGGTTTGGCACTGAAGTAGATCTGGTTCTCTCTTTTGATCTACTAGTCACAGCATTTGCAGCTGTTCCGTTTATGTTTATCGAATCAAAGCGCATCGGCATGAAGCACATCATCTGGTACGCGCTATCAGGGTTTGTCACAGCAATAGCCTTTGTATTTCCATTCTGGTTAGCCATGCGTGAATTACATCTTTCGCGATTAGAAGCTGGTGCTTCTGCACCTAGAAGATCATCTAATCGAGTACACAGTGTGCCAGTAGGTGGCGGTAGTCCCAAAGGAACAATTGAAACTTTTGTATTTGAAGGAAGACGCATCGATCTTTGGGTTCCTGAGTTTCATGACGAATTAACACCGTTGGTAGTAGCTCACGACGGTGGAAACTTTCTCATGGATGTTTCTGAAACTTGGAATGGGCAGAACTGGGGAATACCTGAGGCTATTGCCAGTGGGCGAATAGTAGCTGGCGACAAAGTAGGAGGAAGATTACCTATCTTTGTTGGGGTGCATAGAATCGATGACTCATTGCGAATGAGCGAACTTATTCCAGAAGACATCGTAAGAGCTAACCCACATCTCTTGAAGGCAGTGGATCCGATTTATAGACCAGCAGATATTGATTACAAAGGTAATGAATATCAAGATCTACTGGCTCTTCGACTAGTTCCTCAAATAGCTAGGAGATATTCATTGACTTTAGACCCATCAAGGACAGCACAGCTAGGAGCAAGCCTTGGTGGTCTTGCAACAATCTACGGAGCACTTAGACATCCTGAAGTATTTGGAACTGCACTTGGGTTATCAACTAGCTGGCCACTGGGTGGACAAGACCTAATTGACATCGTTGTTAAGGGTTTAGGTGAACCAGGTTCAGTTCGCATCTACACAGACTGTGGAACGACTGAACTAGATGCTTCTTACTTCCATTGGCACTTCAAGTTTGTTGAGGCTATGGATAAAGCTGGTTGGGTAAGAGATGTTATTTACAAAGCAGAGCTATGGCCTGGTACCGGTCACAAAGAATCTTGGTGGGCTCAAAGAGTTGAACATCCGATCAACTGGTGGCTTAACTCTTAACCTAAAGGGTCTTCATTCACTAGAGATCTTGCATCACTCATAAACTCAACAACTGTTGGATCCACTTGAATATCTTTCAACCTAATTGCTTTAGTTAGATACAAACCCTCAAGTGATCGCACTCTACTCAATGCCACATAGGTGTGACCGGAAGAGAAAGCGCCACTACCCATATCGATTGTGACTTCATCGTAAGTTTGTCCTTGCGATTTGTGCACAGTAACTGCCCAGGCAAGTCTTAGTGGAATCTGACTAAACTCAGCTTGGATTTCTGGAACTAAAGTTTCAACAAACTTTCCAGTTTCCTCGTTGAAATCTTCTTCAACTAGGTATCGCACTTTCTGCCAAGTGCTAACACCGACAGTGTGAATTTCGTTATCTGCTTCGACTAGAACTTGATAGCCTTCACCAAAAGAAACTACCTTGCCAATCGTTCCGTTAACCCACCGCCAGCTCATCGCTCCATCAGAGTTCTTGATTGGTTTCTGATCATCGTTTTTGATAAACATAACTTGAGCACCAACTTTGAGTCTTAGTTCAGACTCAGCTGGAAGTGTTGATCCAAATGAACTTGCGTCCCCAGATGCAAAAGAAGATTTGAAAACTCTTTCCTCTGTTTCAAGGGTAGCCAGTCTGGCAAAGTTAACGTTGTCAACTGCGGTGTTCACTGTTGCTAATCGAATTACATTTTCATGAGGTGGGAAGCGATTACCAGCTTGATTGATTCGATCAACTATTTCTTGGCTGACTTCACCAACACGAATAGCGTTCAAGATTTGTTTGAACTCTGGGTCTCTCTGTCTAAAGATCTCAACTAATTCAAAAATCTCCATGCGCTCACTTAGCCAGACCTTGGCATCGAAGAACCACTGGGAGCGATATTCCATTTCGTGCAGCTTAGCTAACTCTTCTCCTCTAGCAGG